>NZ_JBXWSL010000026.1:0-37155 GCF_059613425.1 Ruegeria sp. BHSA123
CGGGCTGCATGCTGGTCAATTGCTTTCTCGCTCCATGCACTATTTGCCTATGACCGCTTAGTCGGCATTGCGGTCGCTCGCGATATTCGGGCGAACGTCTGCACCGAGCCCAGAGCGGCCGGTCATACAGTATGATTTTTTTCCAATCCAGTAGACCATGCGCGAACGACTAACACTCTGAAAGCAGAGCCGCCGTTTTTTCCTGAGCGCGTTCTATGTGCTGTCTCATTTCGTGCTCGGCACCTTCCACATCGCCGTGCATCAACGCGGCAATGATCCTGTCATGTTCCTCCCAAGAGGTTTTCGACGCGACACCTCGGCGGAGCACAACACCCATCGACCGGCGGATGTGATTCCAGTTTGTTCTCATGGTCTCCCGGATGGCTGGGTTGCCGGCCCAGCCATAAATCATCTCATGGAACTCGTAGTCCAAGTTGATCTGCAAACTGACATCGTTCGATGCGACGGCGGCCCAGCCACGCTTGAGCATATCCTGCGCTTGCTTTGCTGCATCGGCCGGCTTGCGTTGATGGGCAAGGCGGATGGCAAAAGGTTCGAGGGCAGTTCGGAGCTCAAAGATGGACAGGAATTGGTCGACGCTAATCTGCGAGACAACGACGCCGCGGCGCCCTGTATCCTCGACGAATCCGTTTGCCTTCAAAACTGAAATTGCGCTGTTAACGGGTTGTCGCGAAACCTCGAGGCGCGCGGCGATCTCGTCTTGATTCAGCCTTTGCCCAGGCTCGATTTCACCGGAACAAATAGCGTTGAGCAAAATGTCATGTGTCTGCTCTGTCAGGTTTTTCGGCGGCTTGATCTTATCCATGAGCATACTCCAAATACGGCACGTAAATCACAAGCCACCGTACGGTTCTAGACATATTTTTGAGTTTCGTATACGAAATACGAAATGCTTCTGGCTTTGGAGGGAGGTAACCCATGTGTGAAGTCTTCGCAGGACAAGACCCGGAAAGATATGGCAGCACCACGCGCCGTCTGCGCCTGAACGGGCAAAGCACCTCGATTCGGCTGGAGAACGCATTCTGGGCAACCTTGGACGACATCGCTGCGCGCGACGGTGTGACAACCCCGGTTTTCATCTCCACACTGCACTCCGAGGTCTTGGAGCGCCGGGGAGAGCCTTCGAATTTCACATCGCTGTTGCGCTGCGCCTGCCTGAAATTCATGGAAATCTCCCGTTCAGAGCGGGCCACCGCAATAGCAGCCGAATAAGACACATCCTGCAACCAAAAAAACCTTGCGGGTAGTAATCACATACTACCCGGCCCAACCGGCCCCTCCGGTATCCTGCAACTCGACACTAAAGATTGCAGGAGGGCACCTTGGCCAAGCAGATACACTCAATGATCCGCGTCCTCGATGAGGATCGCTCCGTTCAATTCTACGACACGGCCTTTGGCTTGAAAGTCGCTGACAGGCTCGATTTTCCGACCTTCACGCTGATCTATCTCAGTAACCCTGAAACCGAATTCGAACTAGAGCTGACCGTGAACAAGGATCAGACCGAGCCCTACGATCTGGGCAATGGCTATGGCCATCTTGCGGTATCGGTCGACGACGTGGATGCCGAACACGCCCGCTTCGAAGCCGAAGGTCTGGCCCCTCGCAAACTCGTAGACTTCGCACCCGCCGGCGAGACCGTCGCGCGGTTCTTTTTCGTGGCCGATCCTGACGGGTACCAGATCGAGGTGCTTCAGCGCGGTGGTCGGTTCAAGTGACATCAAAGGGAGGAACAAAGATGTCTGTTACTGTCAGCCCCAAGGGGCTTACACGGCGCCAGCTCTTGTCGCGGGCGACCGCTGCTGGCGCATCCTTCGTGGTCGGCACCGGCTTTCTGGCCGCCCCGAACGGCGCATGGGCGATGCAAACCACGGCCCTGAAGCCTGAAACGATGGCAACGCTTGTGCAGATGGCCCGGGATATCTATCCGCACGATCAGGTCGCGGACGAGTATTACGTCCTCGCCGTCAAGGGCTACGACACGCCGGAGGCCGCAGAGACTGTGGAGGTCGGTGTGGCAGCGCTGAATACCGCAGCTCAGGGCAAGGGCCATGCCAGCTACCTCGACGCCGGCTGGGAGCGAGACCGGGTCGACATCCTGCGCGGCATGGAGGACAGCGCGTTCTTTCAACAGGTGCGCGGCGGGCTGGTAACCGGCCTTTATAACCAGAAAGCGGTCTGGCCGATCTTTGGCTACGAGGGCTCGTCCTTCGAGTATGGCGGCTACATCGATCGCGGTTTCAACGACATCAACTGGCTTTGAGCCATAGGGGAGGACAGACATATGGCTGCACCATTTGATCTGAACGACGACAATGTGGTCGTCATCATCGGGACCGGCGCCGGCGGCGGGGTCCTGGCCAACGAACTGGCGCAGAAGGGCGTGAGCGTTGTCGCCCTCGAAGCGGGCGGGCGCTACCTGCCGGAAGACTACATCAACGACGAATGGGAAAGCTTCGGGCAACTGGCCTGGCTCGATCCCCGCACGACCTCCGGCGACTGGCGCGTGGCCAAGGACTTCTCCGGCCTGCCCGCATGGATCGTGAAGGCGGTCGGCGGCACCACGACCCACTGGGCCGGGGCCAGCTTGCGCTTCCAGCCGCACGAATGGAAGGCGGCGACGACCTACGGTCCGGTGCAGGGCGCGAACCTGCTCGACTGGCCGATCGACGCCGACGAGATGGCGGCCTGGTATGAGAAGGCCGAGGAAAAGCTCGGCGTGACGCGCACTGGCAACCGTCCGGGCCTGCCGGGCAGCAACAACTTCCTCGTCTTCGAGAAGGGCGCCAAGGCCCTCGGCTACACCGAGGTGCACACCGGCCGCATGGCTATCCAGACCCGCGACGACGGTGAGCGCACGCCCTGCCAGCAGACCGGCTTCTGCTTCCAGGGCTGCAAGTGGGGCGCCAAGTGGTCCGCAGCCTATACCGACATCCCGGACGGGGAGGCCACGGGCAACCTCGAAGTGCGCGAGCGGGCACACGTCGCGCGCATCTTGCACAATGAAGCGGGCAAGGTGACGGGTGTCGAGTACTTCGACAAGGACGGCAACCTGCAGATGCAGAAGGCCCGTATCGTCTGCTTGGCGGGCAACTCCTTTGAAAGCCCGCGCCTGCTGCTCAACTCGGCTTCGTCGATGTTTCCGGACGGGCTTGCCAATAGCTCGGGTCAGGTCGGGCGCAACTACATGCGTCACATGACCGGTTCCGTCTATGGCGTATTCGACAAGCCTGTGAAGATGTGGCGTGGCACTACGATGGCCGGCATCATTCAGGATGAGGCGCGGCACGATCCGTCCCGTGGCTTCGTGGGCGGCTACGAGCTCGAAACGCTCAGCCTCGGTCTGCCGTTCATGGCTGCCTTCCTCGATCCGGGTGCTTGGGGCCGCGAATTCACCTCCGCGCTCGACCATTACGAGAACATGGCCGGGATGTGGATCGTGGGTGAGGACATGCCGCAGGAAACCAACCGCGTCACGCTCAATCATGACGTCAAGGACCAATGGGCCCTGCCGGTCGCCAACGTGCATTTCGATGATCACCCGAACGACATTGCCATGCGCAACCATGCCTATAAGCAAGGTCAGGCGATCTACGAAGCGGTTGGAGCGACACGGACCTTCCCGACACCGCCCTATCCGTCGACCCACAACCTCGGCACAAATCGGATGTCGGAAAAGGCCCGAGACGGCGTCGTCAACAAATGGGGTCAGACCCATGACATCTCGAACCTGTTCGTCTCGGACGGCTCGCAGTTCACGACCGGCGCGGCGGAGAACCCGACACTGACGATCGTGGCGCTGGCGATCAGGCAAGCGGATCACATTGCCCGCGAGATGAGCGCGCAAAATATCTGAGCGAAGGCACAGCGCCCCGGATCGGGGCGCTGTGCATCTTTACCCAACATCCCAACGGAAAGTCACATTGTCATGCTCGACCTTGGCAACCGCATCTCGATTTACCAGCCCGAACAGGACGGGTTGATCTTCCCCGAATTACCCAAATTCGACGATGTCAAGGACGAGCGCCGGCATCGCAAGGAACGTCTCGTCGCAGCCTGTCGCGCCTTCGCGCAGCAAGGGTTCGATTATGGGTTCGCGGGCCATCTGACAGTGCGCGATCCCGAGCGTCCGGAGCTCTACTGGACCAACCCGATGTGCGTGCATTTCGAAAAGGTGAAGATGTCGAACCTGATCCTCGTGGACCATGCGGGAACGGTGATCGAAGGGGATTACGCGGTAAACCGCGCAGGCTTCGTTCTGCACGCCAACGTCCATGAAGAACATCCCGACATTATTGCAATGTGCCATGCGCACACCACCTATGGCACCGCCTGGTGCGCCACCGGCCGCCCAATCGATCCGATCACGCAGGATGCCTGTGCTTTCTACGAGGACCACGTGGTGATCGGCGATTCCGCCGGGGCCGTGGCGGTCGAGAACCATGCGGGCTCGGACGTGGCGAAGGCGTTTAAGGGAGTGAAGGCGGCGCTACACCAGAATCACGGGTTGCTTACCGCGTCGCGCCATTCGATCGAGAGCGCGGCCTTCTGGTTCATCGCGCTCGAGCGCTGCTGCCAGCAGCAACTCGCCATTGCCGCAAGCTGCGTCGAACCGATCCGGGTGTCCGAGAAGGCCGCGCGCTACAGCCGCGAGCATGTGGGCAGCGAGTATATCGGCTGGCTGCACTTCCAAACGATCTGGAACCAGTTGGTGGTCGACCAGCCGGACATGTTCGACTAATCCTCTTAGGCCAGAACATGTCCGCTGCAATTGAGGTCAAACCCCATGACAACCGAAGCATTTGAACAGACCTGCAGGAATGAGGGCTATGGCGCACCAAAACATGTGCGCTTCGAGCCACTTTCGCGCAGCGCGCCACATGTACATGATCAAGTGTCTTTCGTCTATGTTCTGGAAGGTGAATTCATCCTCAATACGGCAGATGGCGCGCAGCGTTATCTTGTGGGTGAGACCTGTATTCTGGATGAGAATATCGAACATGCCGAAGAGGCGGGTAAAGACGGTGCGGTGATCCTCGTCGCTCGGAAGTAGCTATTCACTACACGTTTCCGAGATCCGGGCAAGCGCCCGGTCCCGCGGCAACATCCCGATAGCACGTGTAGTCGAGCAAGCGGCTATGCCCCTCATAGATCTCTGCTATGCGAAGGTCACCGCCAAGTGCGAACGAACGCTTTGTCCGCAGAGCAGATATTGCCTCATAGATTTCACCTGCAATAACCCGCCCGTCTAAGCCGTGACTTAGCCGCTGCCGTCTCCAAGTGCCGGTATCGGCCACCTGAGTACCTACGGCAGTCCAACGCGTGCCCAGCGGCGATAACAGCGGCCCCTATGTCCTGGCCGTCGGCATAGCACACCCCAACCCAGCGGTCGTGCGTACGTTCACCGTTCAAATCGCACGAAATGGTCTTGCCGCGCAGATAGTTCACCATCCAGCGCTTTGCGTCCTGACCTGACCTTGTCCCGAGTTCGGGGGCATCGACGCCATTCAGTCGAACCGGCGTTCCATCGACAACAATCGTGTCAGCGTCACGCACATGCAGGCTGGCGGCATTAGCAGATGGCGCAAGAAGGATCAAAAGCAAAAGTAAGCGTTTCATTCCGACGATATAGGCAATCCGCACAAACTCTTCACCCCTATGCGGCCAGATACCCACATCAGTTCACCATTCGCGCCAAGTTACCCACTGGTGCTGAAACTGAGTTGTCCAAGATTGTAAACGGCCACGGCGACTGGATGTTCTACGGTCACGCCGGACCTGACGGACAGGGAATTGAAAGTTGGTGGTTGCTCGACCTGCGGGCGTTCAGGGCGGCGCTGATCCGGCACAGGACGACAGGAACGAACCTGCGCATGGGGGACAAGCGCAACGCAGACGGGACCTGGTTCAAGTGGTTCGATATAAGGTCGTTTCCGAAGGAGCCGCCTTTGGTGGTTGCGCAAGGCTCCAACAATGCTTGATTCTTCATGCAATACAGAATTCAATCGTTGCCGTCCTAGAAATACCCTTTTCTGCATGTAAACTATTGCCACAAAAAACGTGCAGACTGTTGAGTTGTGTAATGAGAGTTTTGCGAAATCTGGTTGCAATTGTTGCTCTTGCTGGTGTGATTTTACCTTCAATGGCACGTTCGCAAGACTTTGAGGCGTTGCTACAAGGTTTTGACGCGTCCAACCTCAGCTACGAAGACAAACGGTTTCTGCAGACTGCACTTGCGTTTGAGGGTCATTATCATGGCCTGTTAGATGGGGCATGGGGCAGGATCAGCAATCGAGCGTTGGACGACTATTCTCGCGAAGTGTTCGAGACGGCTCCCGAAGACTGGCACATGGCGTTTCTGGCATGGACCTTATTCGAGCGCATCTCCCAAGACGGTTGGGAGATCCAGTACTTTGAGGGCTTGGGGTTATCTTTCCTATGGCCTGAAGACACTATTCGTCGCGAAGCTGATTCCGACTACTTCTTGAATTACCGTCACGCCAACAGCAGTTTCTCCATTTCCGTTGGTATTCACTCAGTCGAAACCGCCCAGAGGCTTCATGACTTTACGGTCCAATCTCATCAGTTGGTAAGTGATCCCTACACAGTTAGGAAAAGCAACCTCGCCGTCTCTTCAGTAACAAAAAGAGATGGCTCCACCCTCTACACCAGGTCGGATTTTGTGAATGGGGGCTGGTCAACTGTGATGCTGTCTGCGAACGAACAGGATCGTCACGTTCTGGGCGCTGTGGCCTCTAGCATTTCAAAAGGCCGGGCCAATCCGCTAGATATTTCGAACAACGGCAAACTTGATAGGGTCATCCAGCAAGTGGTCGCTGCACTCGAAGAGGCGGATGAACCAACTGGTGAAGATCCAGAGGCATCCAGCCCCGGTATTCAAGGGAGTGCGGGAAGCGGTTTTATTGTCTCACGGGATGGGCATGTTCTTACTAACCAGCATGTCGTAGACGGTTGCGCGCAAGTGTTAGTTGATGACCGACCTGCGACAGTGGTTTCTTCATCAGAAGAGTACGACCTAGCGCTACTAAAATACGATGCACCGATAGACAGGGGAGTCGCCGTTTTTTCGGCCAGCCCTGCGAAATTGAATTCGGACGTCACCGCAGTTGGTTACCCGTATGCTGGTCTCCTAGGTGGACTTAACGTTACTCGCGGGTCCGTTTCTTCTTTGAGGGGCCTAGGAGGCGACTTGAGCACCATGCAGATTACTAGCCCCATTCAAAGCGGAAACTCAGGTGGTCCTTTGCTTGCATCCGATGGCGAGGTGGTCGGCGTGGTTGTCGCAAAACTGAACGAGCGGGTAGTTACTAACGCCCTCGGAGATACGCCACAGAACGTAAACTTTGCCGTACGAGGAGAGATTGCAAAACTGTTCTTAGCTCAGAATGCCATTAATCCGATTCTCAGTTTGGAAGACATTAAATTAGAACCTGAGGAAGTTGCCGAGTTAGCTGCCAGCTTCACGACCTTTGTAGAATGCCGTTAACCATTACATGCGCAACCAACCCCTTTGTGGCACGTATAGTTCCGATTGATGCAGCTATTCCCACAAGCCTTGCCCTTTCGGCACACCTTGCAACACGCGGCGTTGTACACCTTTGCGTCTTGCTTGCTGCTCATTAGGTTCCAAAAGGGCGCTGTGGGTATTGGCAGTTTGTTAGGCTTTTCGGGTTGATTCTGAGCAAATGCAACTGCGGATGATAGGACAAGAGCAGAAAGGCTGAGTAAAATAAGGTGCTTCACAAACATTCTCCGTTAACAATGTGTTAACTTTTGCATAGCGATGAAAAGTTTGGAAAAGGTATCTTTTTTGACACCCCAGAACCCGACTTTGCGTCCGGTTTCAATTCGACACCGTGCTGCGCGTATCGCCAGCCGCTCAATAACGAAGAAAAGGGCGCAGGGCGGCAGTTCTCAGCACTCGAGTCGGCTCCCGCGCCAAATTCAGAAATTCATGCACTTTGTCCCCCATTTGTCCCCTAGCGCGAAAAAGCGACAAAGGATAAGTGGTCCAACATCAGTGTAAGTCATTGATATTGTAATGGTGCCCCCACACGGACTCGAACCGCGGACCTACTGATTACAAATCAGTTGCTCTACCAGCTGAGCTATAGGGGCACTGGCAGTCGATTACTTCGTCCGACAGAGGACTGCAACCCTCATTTTTGACTCGAACTTGGGGATTGCCCGTTTTCCTGAGAAAGTGCAGAAACCGCGGGGTTGTTTCGTTGCAGATTTTCATGCGACGCAAAGACATAGAATGGGATGGACACAGCCCCTGAGGGTAAAAGGACTAAAGATGCAGGTAGTAATCCATGCCGGGGCCGCCTTTGCCGATGAAGGGCAAGTGCTGTCCTCGCTTTCGGCAATCAAGCAGGCCTTGGTGGATTGCCGTGCTGCGATCTTGGGGCCACGCGGCGGGCGTCAGTTTGTCAAGGTTCTGTCTGATGCTCTTGCTCAGGATTTGACTGATTCAGAAACGCAGGACGGGCTGCACGCCCTTCTTCCAGATGATCCAAATGTTGATCGTGTCATCCTCTCGAACGACAAGTTCTTTGGCCCAACACGTTCTGCCCTGCAACATGGACAGATTTACCCTTTTGCCGGGCAGCGGACAGCCTATGCCCAGACCTTGCTGGAGGATGCTCAAGTTGAATTATTCGTCGGTCTGGTGAACCCTGGGATTTTCATACCCAAGGTCCTGATGTCGATCCATGAAGATCACCGGCAGGAGATTCTGACCAGCACCGATCTGAGCTGCCTAAGCTGGTTGAGCATGATCGAAGATCTGCGCGATCTTGCGCCTCAGGTGCAGCTCACTTTGTGGAAGAATGAACACTTGCCACTGATTCTGGGGGATATCATGCGCGCAATGGCGGGCCTGCCCGGTGACGCTCCTCTGGTGGATGAGTATGCGTTGCTGTCGTCGCTTCTGACTGAAACCGGTCAACGGCATGTTCTGGACATCGTGCGGGGCAGCGACGGCCTCGACAAAGATACTCAACGCGAAGACCTTGCGCGGATATTGGAAGACCACGCCCGGCCCGATGAGGTCGAAGAGGAACTTGATCTGCCCGGCTGGAACGCCGACATCGTTGACGCATTTACAGAGCTTTACGAGCAGGATCTGGCAGTCATCCAGACCATGCCAGGTATCCGGGTACTGTAACCTTTCTTTCGCGGCTGCACCCTTACTGATGCCTTTTCGTTTGCCGGATGATCCAGTCCGCAAATGCTTGTACGGCTTCGTTCCTCTGCCCGGTTGGTGTGGCAATGAAATATGCGCTGCCCGAGGTATTCGCCAGTTGCCCGGTCTGGACCAGCGCGCCCGACGCCAACTCGGCCTCGATCAGATAGGACGGCAAAATCGCAGCCCCAAGCCCGGCAACTGCGCCTTCGATCAGCATCGAGAACTGATCAAAGCGCATTCCTGGAAAAACCGTTCTGGCCTCAAGTCTATGGCTGGCATGATATTCGGACCACAGCCCGGGCCGCGAGGTCAGATGCAACAGCGGCAGATCGAACACATGCTGTTCCTCGAAAGTCCGTTGGTCGCCCAACAACACAGGCGCAGCCGCTACAACAAGTTTTTCCGGGAACAGCTTGCGTAGCCGCGCACCGGGCCAGTCTTCGTGCCCAAAGTGAATGGCAAGGTCCATGCGCCGCTCTTCCAGGCTGAACGGCGTCGTGTAGGAATGCAGATCCAGTTCGATCCCCGGATGCAGGTGCTTGAAATCCGGCAGTCTGGGCACCAGCCACCGTGTCGCAAAGGTGGGCAGGACCGCCAAGGTCAGCAACGACGCACCGTCACCGGCCGCGATCGCACGATTGATCGTACCGTTCAGCCGCTCAAGGTCGCCTGCAAGTTCTTCAAACAAAGCGCGACCCGCTTTCGACAAGCGAACCGCACGTCCGACCCGGCGAAACAGCGTCACCCCCAGCGCAACCTCAAGTTCACGAACCTGACGGCTAACCGCGCCCTGCGTCACACCAAGCTCTTCTGCCGCCATGGTATAGCTTTCGTGGCGTGCAGCAGCCTCGAAACTGCGCATGAGGGCAAAAGACGGCAGGGAATTGATTCTGGGCATATCACTCATGAGTTTTAGTCACTGAAACGATACAAAACAGCGTATTTTTATCAAGTTACTTTGCAGATAGAACCTCAGTCATCTCCAGAGGAAGATTAACAGTGTTCCATCGCGCAAACCGACTAAACGGTATCGAATTGTCCGAAATCGTGCAGATTTCCGAGGCCGCCGCACGCTTGCGTTCGGAAGGGCGCGATGTTCTGGCATTGTCGACCGGTGAGCCTGACCTGCCCACCCCGCCCCATGTGGTCGAAGCAGCCCACGCGGCAGCGCTGGACGGCAAGACGAAGTACCCGCCGACGGCCGGGGTGCCCGATTTGCGCACTGAAGTTGCCCGGCAGGCCAAAGCCGAAGTTGCTCAGGTCATTGTGTCGACCGGTGCCAAACAGGTGATTGCCAATGCCATGCTGGCCAGCCTGAACCCCGGCGACGAGGTCATCATGCCCGCGCCCTACTGGACCAGCTATTCTGACATAGTGCGGATGGCGGGTGGAACGCCCGTCATTCTGCCTTGCCAGATGGATCAGGGATTCAAGCTTCTGCCGGAACAGTTAGAGGCCGCAATCACACCGCGCACACGCTGGCTGATGCTCAACACGCCGTCGAACCCGTCGGGGGCAATCTATACGCAGGATGAAATTGCCGCCCTCGCATCTGTTCTGTCCCGGCATCCACAGGTTTGGGTTCTTGCGGACGAGATTTATCGCCATCTCAGCTTTACTCCGTTTGTATCAGTGGCCGAGGCGGCCCCTGACCTTGCCGACCGTCTGTTGATCGTCGACGGTGTCGCCAAAGCATGGTCCATGACCGGATGGCGCATAGGCTGGGGGATCGGGCCGGTCGAGCTGATCAAGGCGATGGTGGCCGTTCAGGGGCAGGTTACCTCGGGTGCCTGTTCGATTGCACAATGGGCCTCGCTTGCGGCGCTGACCGGCAGCGCGGGCCTGTTGGAAGAACGCCGCGCCGTATTTGCCGAACGCCGTGATCTGGTGGTTGCAGGGTTGAACGCGGTTCCGGGTTTGCGCTGCGCGGCACCCGACGGGGCGTTTTACGCCTTCCCTTCCTGCGCCGGACTGCTTGAGGATCAGGGTGGGCCTTTCAAAAATGACGCTGACTTCTGCACCTGGTTGTTGGAAGATGCTGGTGTCGCTCTGGTTCCCGGTCGCGCATTCGGGTTGCCCGGACATTTTCGCCTGAGCTTTGCTTATGCCCAAGATACAATTGCAGCGGGGCTTGCACGTCTCAAAGCCGCTGTAGAAAGGAAACTCTCATGAAACCACAATCCCGCCCCCAGCTTGGCCCTTTCACTTGGGATGACCCTTTTCTGCTGGAAGACCAGTTGGCCGAGGATGAACGCATGGTGCGCGATGCGGCCAACGCCTACGCGCAGGACAAACTGCTGCCCCGTGTAACCCAGGCTTTCGCCAATGAAGAAACAGACCCCGAAATCTTTCGCGAGATGGGTCAAATGGGCCTTCTGGGCACGACTATCCCCGAAGAATTCGGCGGCATCGGTGCCAGCTATGTCACTTACGGTCTGGTCGCACGCGAAGTGGAACGGGTCGACAGCGGTTACCGCTCGATGATGTCGGTACAGTCCAGCCTCGTCATGTATCCGATCTATGCCTACGGAACGGATGAACAGCGCCGGAAATACCTTCCGAAACTGGCCAGCGGGGAGTCTATTGGCTGCTTTGGCCTGACCGAGCCCGATGCGGGCTCGGACCCCGGCGGCATGAAAACCGTCGCGAAAAAGACTGATGGAGGCTATGTCCTCAACGGGTCAAAGATGTGGATCTCGAACGCGCCCATTGCTGACGTGTTTGTCGTCTGGGCCAAATCAGACGCGCATGACGGCAAGATCAAGGGTTTCGTACTTGAAAAAGGCACACCCGGTCTTTCAGCCCCGAAGATCGAAGGCAAACTGTCGCTGCGTGCCTCGATCACAGGTGAGATCGTGATGAACAATGTCGAGGTCGGGGAAGATGCTCTGTTGCCGGGTGTCGAAGGTCTGAAAGGGCCGTTTGGCTGCCTAAACCGTGCACGATACGGTATCGCCTGGGGATCTATGGGCGCAGCTGAGGCCTGCTGGCACGCCGCACGGCAATATGGTCTGGACCGAAAACAATTCGGTCGCCCTTTGGCGCAAACGCAGCTGTTCCAGCTGAAGCTTGCGAACATGCAGACGGAAATCGCCTTGGGCCTTCAGGCCGCTCTGCGCGTGGGTCGCCTGATGGACGAAGCCCGCGCAGCGCCAGAAATGATCAGTCTGATCAAGCGCAACAATTGCGGCAAGGCACTTGAGGTCGCACGCCACGCACGTGACATGCACGGTGGCAATGGCATCAGCCAGGATTTCCACGTGATCCGCCACATGGTGAATCTTGAAACCGTGAACACATATGAAGGCACTCATGATGTTCACGCCCTGATCCTGGGTCGCGCGCAAACGGGCCTGCAAGCCTTCGCCTGAGGACGACAAAGATGGATCGCGCAACCATTGTGCATGACAACTTCCTGGGCCGGGTTGCGGCACGGGATTTTCCCGATGGCGCGACGCCGTCTGGCCCACTGACAGCGTCTGAAGCGGTCGGGCTATATCGCGCGCAATGTCTCAGCCGCGCTTTGGACCGCCAAAGCCGGGCAATGCAGAAAGCCGGTCAGGGGTTTTATACCATTGGCTCCTCTGGTCACGAAGGGATGGCCGCCGTGGCGGCAGCCCTGCGCCCGACAGACCCCGCTTTTCTGCACTACCGCGACGCCGCGTTTCAGATCGCCCGGTCCGATCAGGTGCCGGGGCAGAGCCCGACATGGGATATTCTGTTGTCCTTCGCTTCATCCTCTGATGATCCGATCAGCGGTGGGCGGCACAAGGTGTTGGGGTCAAAAGCGCTTTGCATCCCGCCGCAGACCTCGACCATTGCCAGCCACCTGCCCAAAGCAGTCGGCGCGGCTTATGCAATCGGGGCAGCCCGCCGTCACAAACCAGAACATGCAGAAATGGCGGACGACGCCATCGTCTATTGTTCCTTTGGTGATGCCTCGGCCAACCATTCCACCGCGCAAGGCGCATTCAACACTGCACAGTGGACGTCTTACCAGTCGGTTCCCCTGCCGCTGCTGTTTTGCTGCGAGGACAACGGGATCGGAATTTCGACCAAGACACCACAAGGCTGGATCGCCGCGACATTCTCTCATCGACCGGGACTGAAGTATTTCTCGTGCGACGGGCTCGATATTTTCGAAACCTACCGTATAGCACAAGAAGCCGCCGCCTATGTCCGCAGCCGTAAGAAACCCGCATTTCTGCACATCCGCACGGTGCGCCTGTATGGCCACGCCGGAGCAGATATGCCCACCACGTATTTGCCGAAATCCGAGGTCGAAGCTGAAGAGTCGAACGACCCCCTGCTGCACTCCGTCCGTCTGCTTGAACAATCCGGTTCGATGCAACCGGATGACGCGTTGAAGGTATACACCGACACCTGCGACCGCGTAGCGCGCGTCGCCGACAAGGCGATCACCCGCCCTCGCCTGAAAACCGCAGGTGACGTGATGGCCAGCCTGATCCCGCCCGCACGCCCCTGTGCCCCGACCAATGGCCCGTCAGCTGAACATCGGGCTGAAGTATTCGGCGGCGACCTCAAAGCACATGCTGAACCCCAGATCATGTCGCGCCTGATCAACTGGGCCCTGAGCGACCTGATGCTTGTACACGGCGAGATCGTGATGATGGGCGAAGATGTCGGGCGCAAAGGCGGTGTCTATGGCGTGACGCAAAAGCTTCAGGCCCGTTTCGGACCCGACCGGATGATCGACACGCTGCTAGACGAACAGTCGATTCTGGGCCTCGCCATCGGGATGGCCCAAAACGGGTTTACGCCCATGCCGGAAATCCAGTTCCTGGCCTATCTTCACAACGCCGAAGACCAGTTGCGCGGTGAAGCGGCCACCCTGCCCTTCTTCTCGAACGGTCAGTACACCAACCCGATGGTCGTTCGCATCGCCGGGCTGGGGTATCAAAAGGGCTTTGGCGGGCATTTCCACAATGACAACTCGGTCGCGGTTTTGCGCGATATTCCGGGGCTGATCCTGGCCTGCCCATCGAACGGCGCCGACGCTGCACGAATGCTGCGTGAATGCGTGCGGCTGGCCCGGGAAGAACAGCGGTTGGTCGTGTTTCTGGAACCCATCGCGCTCTACCCGATGCGGGACCTGCACGAAGCCGGGGACGCAGGCTGGATGCACACTTACCCCGACCCATCCGAAAGGATCGGTTTCGGCGAGGTCGGCGTGGATGGAGATGGCGACGATCTGGCCATCGTTACCTTTGGCAATGGCGTCTACCTCAGCCATCAGGCGCGCAAATCGCTGGAGGCCGACGGGACAAAAACCCGGATAATTGACATGCGCTGGTTGTCGCCGCTTCCCAAAGACGCGCTGACCCGGGCCGTAAGCGGCGCCAAGCGGATATTGATCGTCGATGAAACCCGGCATCACGGCGGCGTGGCCGAAGCCCTGATGGCCCATTTCCACGAAACCACTGATGTGCCGATGGCTCGTATTACCGCCGAAGACAGCTTTATCGCCACCGGCCCGGCCTATGCCGCGACCATGCCATCGAAAGACAGCATCGAGGCCGCAGCAAGATCCCTTATGGAGACGGGCAAATGAGGTCTGCGAAACAAACCGCTGTTGTCATCTGTCCGGGGCGCGGAACCTATAACAAACCCGAATTGGGTGTTCTGGGTCGGCATTTTACCGACAAGGCCCTGCTGGCACATTTCGATGGCATGCGGCGCGCACAGGGTCAGGAAACCCTAAGCGAACTGGACGGCGCAACACGGTACTCCGTGGCAAAGCACACGCGCGGAGACAATGCCTCGGCCTTGATCTATGCCGCCACGCTGGGCGATTTTCGTGCCATCGATCCGGAGAAGATCGACGTGGTGGCTGTGACCGGAAACTCGATGGGCTGGTATTCAGCCCTGGCCTGCGGGGGCGCCTTGACTGCCGAGGCAGGGTTCGAGGTGGTCAACACCATGGGAACACTCATGCAGCAGAGCCTGATTGGCGGCCAGTTGATCTATCCTTTCATGGATGCCGACTGGCAGCCGAACCCGGCACGCAAGGCCGAACTGCTGGCTTTGGTCGCTGAGATCGACGGCACCGGCGCGACCCTCACGCTGTCAATTGATCTGGGCGGGATGCTGGTTGTGGCCGGGGATGAAGCTGGGTTGTCCGCCTTTGAAAACAAGGTGCCTGTGGTGCAGGAACGATTTCCGATGCGGCTGGCCAATCACGCAGGGTTTCATTCACATCTGCAACGCCCAGTTGCCGAAGCCGGTCGCGCCCGCCTTGCCGCAGATCTGTTCCGGCAACCCAATTTGCCCATGATAGATGGCCGTGGTCAGATCTGGTGGCCCGGAGCCTGTGATCTGGACGCGCTTTGGGACTACACCTTGGGTCATCAGGTGACCGAAACCTATGATTTCACAAAGGCCGTATCACAGGCCGCGAAAGAGTTCGCACCCGACATGTTCATCGTCACCGGACCGGGAACCACACTGGGCGGAGCCGTCGCGCAATGTTTGATCCTGAGCAATTGGGACAAGATGCAGGACAAAGCAAGCTTTCAGACCAGCCAACGCGAAGAACCTTCGCTGATCTCAATGGGGATCGAGGATCAACGCGCACGTGTGACCTGACCTTGCACACCTTGGCGGTTCGCCCGGCGCAAATCGATCTATCGCGGGCACTCCGCTCCACTCTTCCCACCGAACCTTCTGTTCAGAGCCTGCCCAAAAAAGCGCCTACTTATCAAATCCACGCTTCCGAAACGGGAACAGATGACTGAGCGCCCAACCCCGCGCGGCGACCCGTTATCCAATGCTTCAGGTCATTTGGCACCTTCGCGCAAATCGGGACTCTTTCGATCGAGCACCTTGCAGACAGGCGACAGGGCTAGGGTCAGGATTCATAACCAGTAGATGACTAGAGCCGCGAGCGCGATGGCGGATAGGAAGACCTTGGGACAACGATCATAGCGTGTTGCCACGCGCCTCCAATCCTTGAGCCTGCCAAACATGATCTCGATGCGGTTTCGCCGCTTGTATCTGCGCTTGTCGTATTTGACCGGCGCCTTGCGCTGCTTTCGACCAGGGATGCAGGCGCGTATCCCTTTGTCTTTCAAGGCGTCTCGGAACCAGTCGGCGTCATAGCCACGATCACCGAGCAGCCAGTCCGCATTTGGTATGCTGCTGAGCAGAGCCCGAGCACCGATGTAGTCGCTGACCTGCCCTGTGGTAACGAACAGGTTGAGCGGGCGACCTTGGCTATCACAGATAGCATGCAACTTGGTATTCATGCCGCCCTTGGTTCGGCCCCTCTCGGCAGCATCCTTCGGATGCGCCTGCCGGGCAGTGAATCAGGCGGCCACGCCCCCCTTTTTGGCGCCCAAGCTGGACGCCGTGCGATGGGCTTTTAGATATGTGGCGTCGATCATGACCGTCTTCTTTTCACCGTGCTCGGCGGCCAGACCAGCCAACATTCGTGCGAAGATGCCTTTCTAGCTCCAATGCTTCGACCGGCTGTAGAGCGCTTTGTGAGGTCCGTATTCCCTGGGGGCATCTCGCCAACGCAACCCATTTCGATTGATGAAGATAATCCCACTCAGCACCCTTCTATCATCGACCCGTGGCCTGCCGTTCGACTTCGGGAAGAAAGGGGAAAGCTTGGCCATCTGCTCGTCTGTCAGCCAATAAAGGTCGCTCATATCATCGCTCCGTTTTCGAGCCGTGAATCAAGCAACGAAGCGAAAATCAATGCATCCTGACCCTAGTTAGAGAGGGTTCAGTGAATCCGGCCAGCGCCTTGAGTGTTCCGTGATCACGAGCAGCACATCTGCGCCGGACAGTGCTTCGCGCGTATCACGGATCATGCGCAGGTTCAGGTCGTCGATAACAGACGCAGAAATCGGTCGGCCGGGATTGTAATAGACTGTAATCAGGAATGTTCGCCCAAGTTTGGTGACGGACAGATCCTGTAGTGATCCTCCATCCTGAACAATAGCAGCACGCAGAGCCCGTCGGGCTGCAGCGACGTCTCCGGGGCTTGCGCTGACGCCCGCCAATTCACCCAATCCTCTGCGAAAATCTGTGACGTAGGTTCCGACCGCCAACAAGCACAGTACTAGGACGATTACCGAGTCGCCCACCGGCGCAACTGGTGCCAGCGGACCGTCGCGGAACAAGTAGACGGCACCCAGCCCTACACCTGCCGCCGCCGTGATCAGCCCGTCGAACATCGCAGCCTTGGACTCGAGCCGCAGGATCGAGCTGTTCTTTCCCATTCGGCGCCAGGTGAAATGATGGAAGCCCCACATTAAGGTGCATGTGAGGCCAATCCCGGCGAAGTAGATGATCATCGGCGCAAAGTTCAACGGCTCAGGCATTATGCCGTTGAGGTAGTTGTAGATATTCTTGATCGCATTCGTTATTGCGAACAAGACCAAGCCGAGAAGAGACAGTGAGCGAAATGTCGCAAAAATAGCCTCGTCAGCGGCGTAGCCGAAAGGGCGTACCTTGTCCGGACCCGCATCGATGCGACGACTGATTCGACGCCCAAGCAGCGCCGAGCCGAACCCGACCAGGGAGAACAGTCCGTCCATCATGATCGCGTTTGAATTCGACAACATACCAGCCAGCACCCCCGCGGCGGCCATGAAAAGGTTTCCCCACATGGCCACGCTGAGAGAGCGTCTTTCCAGCCGTTTTCTGCTATCTGAATTCAGCGTCGTCATATTTTGCAGTCCTGATGTGACATCAATCTGCTCTTCCAATATCCTTCCGTTGATGTTTCGCCAACACTTGTGGTGAATATTAGAAGAATCCGTCAACAGGTCAGTGGTTTATCCCCATTGCATCGCCATTTGTGGACAGGTCCCTTCATAAAGAGTTTTCTTTGCGCCTGAGATCATTTAGCCAGCACTCATTTCTCCGGCCTCACATGATTGTTGATTTCCACTGAAAAGTGACCCGGTAGGCCTGATAACTTTCACTGAGAATTGACCCTTGTGAACACATTGCTCCGAGGATTTTGTTTGGGGAGACTTGAAGTGATCGGCATGGAATTTTTTGAGTGTCATACGACGCTGGGCATTGCGTGACAAAATGCCAATCCGCGATAATTAACGGCGCACGGGGCTGTCTCGCAACACCGTCAGAAAGTATCTGCGCGAAGGTGCTGTAGAACCGAGGTTCAAGACGCCGCCGCGTTTGAGCAAGTTGGTTCCGTATGCGGATCGGTTGCCTGATGGCTCTCACTTTGCCCAAAGAAACAGCGTGGAGTAGTACAACTTGATTTACGTCAGGCAAAGTAGATCGCCTGACGGATCAGACCAACTGAATTGGCTATACCCCAGTTCAGCATCTGAAAATGTGTGTTCTGGCTTCCTTCGTGGCCGAACCAGTTGCAGAAATAGTTTCCCGCGATCAGAAAAGCGGCCCAGATGGCGCGATACAGCGCGACACTAATCATATCAAGACAGAGCGCCGCCGGAAGAGCGACAAACCCCACAGCAGCGCTAGCCATTGCACTGACACCAGTCACAGACCGGCAACGTTCAGGACGGTTTTCGCAGCCAGTGTGGGCTGTCGCACCTCTTCAGTGCGTAACCGCCTGTTAAAGGTATGTTCGTACAAGCCCTACGCCGATCCGGCGAACACGATCGCCGGTCTTGTCAAACCAACATGGTCTGATAGACTTTGGGCGCTCGGTTGGTCTCGTACGACGTTGCTTTGAAAGGCCTTCATCCGAAGTACCTCTTATATTGTTCCATTAGAATTCGTTTGAGGCAAAGAATAACGTCCAGGGCTTCTTACTCGGACAGTGGGCCCAATTGGGGCAACAAAACGGAGGCGCGTGCATGAATCGGACAATACCTGCAGACCCTTCACAGCCAAACATTCCCTATCGTTCGCGCTCGGTTAATCCAGAATTGAAAGTACTATGTATTCTAGTCGAAGCTGCAAATCGTTTTTTTCCAGTTGCTGACACAAAACGGTCGCCGATCAGAGCAGGTGTTGGTCTAGTACTGGCAGTAGCTCTGATATCTACTCCCATTCAGTCATTCGCAGAAGTTACCGTGATAGGTCCCGGCGAACGCGTCACAGTGGAGGATGGCGGGCGACAGACGTCGATGATCGTCACAGGTGTTCTGGGCGCACAGGTTGTTCCGGAGTATTTCGGAGCGAATAGTCAGCAGCTTTATCCAATGGGAAGTGTCGAAGTTCCGTTTCTGTTTTCTCAGTTTCTTCGGTATGGCGATCCGGTCCTGACGGAAGATCCATTGGTATTTCCTCCCGGGTTCATTCCCAGGCTATCAGCGCGATATGTTCCGCCACGGGACTCTTCCGACTACCCAGAGCTGACTGGCCTGGAAGATGTCGGTCTATCCATCGAAATCGGCGCAGGGGTCGGATATGTTTCGCGAAACGCCGAAGTTTTTGCAGATCTTCGGTATGGGCTGGGCGGGCACGACAGTTTCGTCGCCGCAATCGAAGCCAATTACATAGCGCGCCCGATGAATCGCATGACAGTGCGCTTCGGGCCGCGACTGCTGTTTGGTACAGACAAATATAATCAGACTTATTTCGGAATTACGCCGGACGAAGCCATACGCAGTCAATACCCCGCCTACGACCCAGCTGGAGGGTTGGTCAGTGCAGGGTTGGAACTCGTCGTCACCCACAGGTTCGCCGATACTTGGTGGCTGGAAGTTGGTGCCAAATACGAAAGGTTTCAAGACGCGGCTGCCGGCTCACCCATCGTTCGTAATGGGTCCGCCGATCAGTTCGAAGTGCGTGTTGGTCTCCGTCGCGCCTTTTTAGTGCGCTTCTGACGTGGTCGAAACCTTTTCGCACAGACCACTTGTAGGGGATTTGTTGCAAAGATGTGAGCCCGTTGAGTTGTATCAGCAATCGCCTGTGAGTCAGACGGCGAGCTCAGCGAACTGCTGAAATGGACAGAGTCAAGGCTTGAGTTGGCCCTTGCGGATCATGTACGACACTTCAATTCCGTCGAGCGTTGCCGCCGCTGAAGCGAAGGCCTTGAACCCCAGCATTGGCCGCGTGCGTCTCTTGATGAAACGATGTTCCTGTTCCACGATATTGTTCAAGTATTTCCGCCTCACCATCTCAATCGGGATCGTGCAGACAAAGTCTTTGAGCATTTTATTGATGGCCTTAATCCCCGTTACTCTGATTGTGCCTCCTTCATTTTAAAAGTTTTTTTCGTGTGTCCAGATGCCGAGCATCAGGATCGCAAGTCTTCTGGCAAGAGCGACAACGCCTTTTTGTGACTGGTAGGGGTTTCGAGAGCCCGAGCCCATCTCTGTAATTCCGATCCATTGCCCAGTTTTACTCGGTTCAGAAAACTGTCTGCCGTCATCGACTACCGGGTAAATTTAGGGGGTAACTCAAGAACACTGCGAAGAGGATCACATCTTTCGGATACTGTGCGCCTTGGAAGGAGATCATAAACAGACTTTCGACTTCAATATTTTGATATCCATTCACTCGAAACACTTATGAGCGTCAGCAGTCAAAACTTAGCAACAGATCCCCTTGACTCTGCCCGTTTCGTCAATCCGACGAGTTGGCAATCTGAACCCATAGCGATCGCAAATCTATTTGACCGACCTAAAACTTTGCAATGAAACCTATCTACTCGCCTCGCACCTCGACGAATCGGCTCGCCTCAAGCCTCTTCAGTCCCTCGTCAATTCGCGCACGTAGCCGATCGTCCATCATAATTTTCGCTGCATAGTCTGTGGGATCGACGCCGCGTTCTGTGAATGTCGCGATCGCGGCGCGGGCACTTTCGAATTCCCCGGCCAGCGCATGCGTGACCGCGATCAGTAACCAGTCGTAGATCGCATCGCGCGCGTCGATGTCACGGACAAGGTCGGAGGCTGAGCAATAATCTCCCGCGATCAATGGTTCCATCGCGAGCGATATGGACACCCAGATTGGCAGCAACGGGTTGCGTTCGCGCGCTTCTCGCACAAGCGCAAGGCCGTCTTCGATGTCACCCGACTTGGCGAGCCAGCCACCGACCAATGCCATCATCAGCGTCGCGTTTGGGTTAGCATCGACGGCACGCGAGATTAGATTTCGGTACCGTGCAGTGTCCCCCTGTGCTTGGGTAAAGGCTGCTGAGGCAAAAAGCGCCTCCTGGCAATTGGGAGCCAGAGCGATGGCCTTCTCAGCGTGGATTCTTCCCGGCTCGATCACATCTTCGATCGGGGTTGCGCCGAGTGTCGCTGCTTCGATCAATGCTATCGCAACCAAAGCATGGGCGAGACCGCTCGATGGGTTGTGCCGGAGGGCGCCTTCTGCGAGCTCCTGAAACTCCTTCAGGCTATCAAGTCGTGATGTACCTACGTGTGCATGAAACGCTAGAAGCGCTTCATAGACGCCTGCATCCGTAGCACTGCGGCCGGTATATTGCGCGTTCAGATCTTCGGCGACGATACCGTAGGCATCAGCCAACCGTCTCGCACATTGGCACGCGATGTCCTCCTGAAGTCCGAATACATCGGCATAGTTGGACTCGATCCGAAACCGGTCTGACCAGATCAAGGTCTCATCAGGAAGCCGGCTCAACTGGACTAAAATGCGAAGGTTCCCACCGGCCTCGCGAACGTTGCCACGCAATATGTAGTCGACCCCTCCTGCAAGGGCCGAATTGTTGTTGTCAGATGCGATCACGCTCTCATGCCAACCGGAAATCACGCGTAGATGGCCAAAGCGCGCCAGCTCAAGTGCGATCTCCTCGGGAAGTCCGTCTCGGTACAATCGCGCCTTTTCTCCATCTTCTCCGGTAAAACCCAGGATAGCCAGCTTGGGCAACTCCGTCTGCGGGGTCCTTATTACCTTGGCCCGAACTGGAGGTCGCATATCGAAGCAAGGTCGATAGTGCCCCTTTGGCACCGATACCACCAACTGGTCTCCGGCGCCCGAGGTCAGGTAATAGTGTTCGAGTGCCTTTCGCAACTTGATCGCTTCGAGCCGGACGACGGGATCGCTGTTAGGGTCGAAACTGGCGTCGCGACCGAAAACATCCATTGCCAGTGCAGTGCCCTTAAGGAGATCTCCACGTCCGGCGAGTTCTTCCTTCACAAGGTGGGTCAGGAACCTTTGAACCCGTGGCCCGGCGGTGAAATCCGAAGAGGAAAGAATGCGATTGAGTTGTGCAGTGACCGCTTCCTCATCTGGTTGAATTTCGGTCAATGCTTTCACACTCCCTAGCACCAACTTGTATCGGGTTCATACAGGCCGATGGTAGCAGCGTCGAAGAACATGGTCGAGAGGGCCGCCCGGAAACTTCGCAGCAGAGCCTCCTAAACATAACGGTGGACCAGTTCAGTAAGGGTGGCGCAGTTCCGCATTATCGATGGCAAATTGATATTATTCATATATGATGGAACGACTAACAGGGGAGACAACAGATGAAGTTTATTTCTGCCAGTGTACTGGCGTTATGTGCCAGCCTTGCTCATGCTCAGGATGCCGCAGACCTGGTTTTGAAAAATGCTTTCGTCCTGACAATGGACAATGAAAATCCCGAGGCGCAAGCCGTTGCCGTACGAGGCAATCAGATCGTGTATGTTGGCGACGTGAATGGCGTGGAAAGCTTGACTGGCGAGAACACCGAAGTCCTTGATCTGACCGGCAAGATGGTGCTCCCCGGCTATGTCAGCGCCCACGACCATGTTCTTGGCTCCGCGTGGTCGACACTAGGCGTCGATCTGAATGCGGCAAAAGACAAAGAAGAAACACTGCAGATGCTGCGGGACTACGTGGCGGAAAACCCGGATCTGCCGATCGTTGTCGGCCAAGGATACAATGCAACCCTTATGGGGGGGGCGCCGACTGCCGCTGAGTTGGATGAAATCATCCCCGACAAGATCGCGATTATCATCGACTTCACCATTCACGACGCGTGGCTGAACACCAAGGCGCTCGAAGCCGGAAACATCACCAAAGATACGCCGGACCCGGTGCCGGGGGTTACTTACTGGATCAGGGATGACGACGGAAACCCATTGGGCGTCGGCAAGGAAGGATCGTGGTTTCCTGTCTATACGAAGGTCGCTTGGGATCCCGAGCGAATGATCGAGGAAAGCCGCGAAAAACTTCAGCCACAAGTGGTCGCAGGCGGCACAACAACAGCACTGATTCCTGGTGTTGTCACTCCGAATTTCACAAACGCACCTGGCATGTTCGATGATTTGGAGATTTCCATGAAGGTGCTTGAAAAAGCGCTCGCCGACGGTGATTTGCCAGTGCGAACGTTTGTTCAACCGGCCTACAAGGACGCGACAGCCGATCCGGTTGAATTTGCGGCGCGGGCACGTGCAATGGCCGACAAGTACAACGGTGACTTGTTTCGCGTACATGGCATCAAGTTACACCCCGAAGGGACATGGAGTGCCGGCGCGGTTCTGATGCTGGAGCCGTTCGAGGGAACAGACAATATAGGCATCTCGGCGGTGAAACCGGATCAGATGAAAGAGGTCGTCAAGGCCGCAAACGACCAAGGTCTAGATGTTTTTGCCCATGTTGAAGGGTCGGGCACTGTGCGTGGGATGATTGACGCGATCCTTGCGTCGCGCGACTCCGGCAACGCGGACGAGCGCAATGCGCTGCATCACTATCAGATCGTTCATCCTGATGACCAGCAACGCATGATCGACAACAGCATTCCGGTAAACATCACCCCGATTTTTTCGGTAGATTGGGCTGGGCAGGATCAGGACTTTCTCAGCATGTTGGGTGACACGCGCACGAACGAGCGTGTTTCTCAATACAGGCCACTGGCCGATGCCGGGGTCAGCGTCAGCCTTGCAGGAGATTACCCATCCGCGCCGATGTCGACCAACAGTATGCTCTATCAGATCTATACTGCGGTTACGTTCAAGAACCCCCTGGACCCCGCGAACTCTAAGAAGTTCCCAAATGGAGCTGCCCCGCTGGACCTGATGCAGGCGATTGAGGCCGTAACAATCAATCCAGCTTGGCAATTGAGAATGGAAGACAAACTGGGCTCCCTAGAGGTGGGGAAATTGGCCGATATCGTGATTCTGGACCGAAACATTCTGGAATTGGATAATCCCGAAGAGCTGCTGACGACCAAGGTTCAAGCAACGATTATGGATGGACAATTCCGCCATCGGGATGGACTATAGTCGCGGTCAATACGACCGAACTTCAGAGGCACCCCACATTATGGAGGTGCCTCTTTTTTCGTTTTGACCCAGATGTTTGATCCCAAGGTTTGATAATGCGACCCTTTCGCAGCCCTGGAATTGGGACACATCATATTCGCGACGGATGTAGGTCGACATGATCTGCGAGGTCAAAAGGATTCGGTACCGCCTGCACAATCTGAATTCAGGGCCAAATCGAATACTCCACATTCCGAACCATCAGACGCCTGTAGGCGAGCACTTGGGGCGGGACAAAAACAGAATTCGTCCAGATCGCCGCTGCCTCGCTTTCGTAGCTGACGTGATCGTCGAGCACTATCCGCACGACCCGTGTACGTGTCTCTGGTGAATAGCGGTTCGCTCTGTTGTTTTTTTTTGGCTGCGATCTTTCCTTGATTTGGAGCCTCCGGAAACCCCGGAGCGGGTCACTTCAAGGCTGCCGAGCATACCTCAGGCTAATCCCGAAACGCTTTAGTGTTGAGCTTTTAAGGCCAACAAGCATCAACGGTCCACCGTGTTCTTTCTGCGCTCGAAGAGGGAAAGAACATGTGCCGCAATCACCATTACCAGCCAAATCAAAGACGAACTGAAATTTTCGGCCGCAGCAAGTGGCAAAACCGCAAACCCAAATAATATTGAAACGAAATCACTTGCCTGCCAGCCATCGGCAAGCAGGTCGGGCAATAATCCAAGAAAGCTGCCGAATGCGCCTGCAATCAATGTTGACAAAAGTCCGCCAACCAATGCTGTCACCCATCCCCCAACGCCTGAACGACCAAACATCGGAGAAAGCAGAAACCCCATGAACGCCCCACCCAACGTCATCGCAATCACGTAGCGTATCACCAGCCCGAAGTTCTGCTTCGCCCACTCGTCACTCAACCCGCCGGGAAGGTCCCGAGAAAGGAAGAGCAGGAATAAGCTTGCACCGATCACGGCCATTACCAATGTTGCTGCTCGTCGTGGCGCTTTATACTGTGATTTCGCGACTGTCATTCAATCGGTCCAAATCGAGAGGGATTTTGATGGGTGCGAACGGGGCCGCTCCGTGGCTCGGTTTTTTCGCGTATACAGGTCAACCGCATCAATCTGCTTGTTTAATTATACAACAAATCGCGTGCGCGGCGTCAACGGCAAGCAAGGGAAATGAAACCATGCAAAACAACCCGGAACATTGATTGCATTTGCGGTCGCCCAATGGTCGGGGCTGCCGTCGGTGCCACTCAACTGTTTCTAACGAAAACAGTTAACGACCGTGGGGAGCAAGTCACGGCCTATTAACAAATAAACAAATTTGATTATGATCGCCTTACAAAGGCGGCGAGGTGTTCCATTATGAAGCGGTTTTGGCAAGTTCTCCTATCTTCAAATTCAGCACGTGCATTTTTCCCTGTTTCGACACAGGTTTCAGCGGTTCTCGGCGCTCTGACATTCATTGCAGCTTCGATAATCGGCGGCACAGCGGCGGCTCAGTTTCCAATTGCGGGAAGCTACGGGTTGGGTGGCGGGTTGGGACAAACCTCTGCTGTACTGCCTCCTCAGGGAACCAGGGTAATCGAAAATGGGTGGATCAACTACGATATCCAACGTTATGTCGATGACAACGGAGATGACATCGGTGCACCGACGCCCACAGTCAACGCGGCCCGGTTGACCTTCAGATATGTTTTTCGTGACGTCAGGATACTCGGGGCCGACTATGCGGCAGGCGTTGTCCTGACTTACCGAGATCAGATATTGCGGCCTGAACCCGGGTCGGGGACAGACTACCATCTGGGAGACACAGTTGTCACACCAATCGCGTTGGGGTGGCATCACAATACCTGGCACTTTCAAACATCCTACACCTTTTGGGCCCCAACCGGAGAATTTGAAGCGGGTGGAAGCACCAACACCGGCAAGGGCCTTTGGAGCCACATGCTGTTCGTAGGATCAACATGGCAGCAGGACGCAAGCCTGCCTTGGGCGGCAACGTTTCAGGCACGTTACGAAACGTTCGGACGCCAGAAAACCACCGATATTCGCCCAGGTGACGTCCTGTCATTGGAGTTTGCTTTTGGAAAAGAAGTCGCCCGGGGCTTCAATCTGGGGCTTTTGGCAGCACGATCATTCCAAGTTTCAAAGCAAAGCGGTACACCCGGAGGCAACCCCTCAAAATATGAGATCAACCTAATCGGAGCTGAAGGTGTCTGGAAACCCAAAGATCTTCCAGGCGCTCAGATCGCCTTGCGCATGGGGAAGGAATTTGACAACCGAAACACGACGGAAGGCTTCGCGACCCTGCTGTCGCTTGCCTACGCATTTTAACCGGAGTGCATGAGGTCATTCGGTGAATCGTTTACCTTCAAAGGCAAAATGAGAGAAGATCGTGCCTGCGTGGCGATTTTGGCTATGAGTGTAGGCTGTGCTGCGACAGCGCAAAGTACTGATCCGGATGCTTCAGAAGCGGCGGCACGCGCAGCATTGTCAGTTTTGAGTATTGCTGCCACCCCAAACGAAACAATGTCTTCTTTTTCTTTTCTAAGGGCAACAGGCGACACAAAAAGCCTTAGATCAAGCCAACTCCGAGGCGGGTATCACCCGCTCGAAAATGGCTTATATCTTGAAGGGCTTGTGGCTTATCAGAAATACAACCCGGTGCTTTTCTTTCCAGAAATTGCACCTGGTGTCGATGTGGACGTGACCTGGGCAAGTGTAGCGGCAACCTTTGGTTTAGGCTGGGAGTTTCCGTTGAAAAACGACTGGCGCATTCGTCCGGTCGGGCATGTATCATTCGGCCATGTTACGGCTGATGCTTCAATTATTGACTTCCCGTTGCTTCCGGTCAATTCGCAGTCGGCGGATTCAGTTGACGGAAACCTGAATGCACTGGGATTAGGGGCATCTGTCGCCGTATTCAAGGAGACCCAGGTTGGCCTTTGGCAGGCAGAATACCGATTTCGCCAAACGTTTCTGGAGTTTCACCCAATTGACGAACCACAAGCCGGTGGGGCCAAGGCCAACTCCAACCAGACGACGCTTTTTTCTCGCCATCGCTATCCTTTGAAAGATGTCAGGTTCTTCAACTTGCCCACGCACCTAGTTCTGGATGCTGGACTGGTGTACTATCGAGGGGATGCCGCAAAGGTTCTGGACACCGATTGGTTGGCAACTGCTGGTGTCGGCATCGAGTTCGACGCAAGCCGAATTGGTGTTCCATTGGTTCAGGCCGGGCGGATAATGCTGAGTGGTGTAATCGCCGAGGATTTTGACGGTTATTCCATAGGCTTGGGCCTAAGGTTTTAGCGTCGCGCTCAACTTTGAACTAAAGACAATGTTCGGACGTGGGTTTCCCCGTTGGGAATCCAAATCTATGAATCTTGTAAGTTTCTGGATCTGTTGCAAACTTTTGACCTATGGCCTTCGTTGAGTTAGCGCCTGTTTGGCTGATGGCAGGTGTTGTCACGTTAACCCGCGATCCGCATAAAGATCCTGGTTTTTGGATTTCAAACGTAAACGGTAACTCGATCACACGTGGGCAGCGAGGTTCCAGGGCAAGAGATCGTCGATCTGGCTTTGTTTGTGGCCGTTGACGATGGCTGAGAGCGTTGCGGTCAGGTATACATGTGGATCGACGTTGTTAAGCTTGCAGGTTTCGATCAGCGAGGCGATGACGCCCCGGTTTTCGGCGTCCGCGTCGTGTCCGGCGAAGAGCGCGTTTTTCCTGTTCAGGGGCAGTACCCGTTCATTCTGCCCATGTCGGGCAGCTTTCCCGTGTGCGTTACGGATGGAATGCCTATTTCGGTTCAGATATCCGGGTGTTTCAATCCCGCCAGCGCGGTGATGGACAATACGTAGCTTTGGAGCGCGATCATGGCACCGGAGTGGGTTCTTGACGCGGCAGTGTGTTCGACCCTGAGTTTGGGCGTCCCGCTGGTTTCCATTGCTGCGCTTAATGATCTTCATGGTGTTCTCGCGTCCCTGGGGTTCCGGCGAAGCGTTTCGAAGAGGAAACGACAAAGGAGGCCGAGTATGATTCCGGAACGAAGGACCGATCCAGCGCAGCTGCCGCTACCCTTTCATCCCAATCCGATTATGCAGATTACGCAGGAGGAGAAGGCAACTGCTCTGACCGCGCTGGCCCAACTTCTGCTTTCGGCCGAGCCTCCCCCACTGAACTGGTCCACCGCTATGTTTAGGAAACGGAGGACCACGAATGTCCTTTACGACCTTCTCACTGTGGCTCTGCTTGGTTCCGGGTTTCTTTCTCATCTCCACTCCTTGGTGGTTACGATGAGCCAGAAATCCTCTCTTATCAAATCAACCTAAACTGTCCCATTAGCACTGACGTCAGAAACTGGTTGTGAATCCTGACCCTAGAATCAATTACCCCGACTACGCATAAATTATGTGAAGTCGGGATATATTTGGTTAGCTTGCCACTCCTAAAAACGGTAGTTCAAACCGAATGTCGCAGTGGTGACACTAAAATTATTGTCTCCGCCGGATGTGTCAAACCTGTCTTCAAGAATTTCGCCGAATAGTGAAACGTTATTAGAAATGCGGTGCTCCAATCCAATGCCGATTGTATATCCCCATTCGTCATTGGTTGCACTACTCGCAGCGTAAGCTGAGCCGGTCGTTACGTAGGCCAAGGTGTCTCCAAAAGAGTAGCCACCCCGAATTTTGATGCGGCTCAAGCTGTCCAAGTCGCCAATACCTGCGGAAACATTGGAGTAGCTAGAGTCAACTGAAAGACCAGCTACCCAACTACCGTCAATTCCCCAATCGCGACCCACATGAAGTCCAACCAAGTCGCCATGGCCGTCCAAGTCCTCTGCAAGGTTCCCATAGCCAAAACGGGCTCCGACGTAGCTGCCATTCCAGTCTGCTGCGAAAGCAGGAACAGAGGTGAACGCCATCACTGTGGTCATTGCGATCGCCGCGGGTTTTATTACCATTCTTCCAGACATTGTCTTACCTCGGTGAGTTGTTCGTTTGAGATCCGACGGTATGAGATTTGTTAACCGTCCTCTGGTTAACTGTGGAAGATTGAGAACATTCTGGAGGTTCGAAACTGTAAGTTACAGTTACCGAACTGAACCTTCCCATCTGAATAAAACTGACCTGCCCGGTGTTGTTACGTTAGCTCGCGATCAAGCAAAGAATACTGTTTAATAAAATTCAGGCTGCTTGAGTGGCGGCATTCCAGGCGTCAATTGCTTCGAGGCGGTGATATCGAATTGTTCAGGCGGAGCGGCGGCGAGCGGGGACGCTGGAGCGGTTGCGGATTGCGGAGTGTGTCGCCATGTACCTTTGCAACCCTGCTGGAGAGCGACGGCCTTGCATTGTCCTTTCTCGCTTTCGGAATGGGAGATGGCTGTTTTCGGCGCGGTTATTGAGGCCCTTGTGCGACCAATGCTCCAGACCCGGCGCTACCTCTCGCTTGGCGGCACCATACGAGCGCAGCACGTCCGTGATGATCCGCTTGGGAGTGAAACCAAGACGCTTCATCAGGCGGCGTAACAGCCGTTTTTCAGCCCATTTGTCCCGTTTCGGTTGGAGTATTTCGTCCAGCACGACGCCATGCTGATCAACCGCGCGCCAAAGCCAATATTCGCGACAATAGAGTCTCACAACAACTTCATCGAGATGCCAGACATCGCCAGGACGGTTCAGTCTCTGCCGCAGGTTTCGAGTTACCGCCGGCCCGAACTTGAAGAACCAACGCAGGACGGTTTCGTAAGAAGCATCGATCCCCCGCTGCAGCATCAACTCTTCAGTTTCCCACAGGCTCAGATTGAAGCGAACGTACAGCCACACCGCTTGCGCGATGATCTGAGGTGGAAATCGGTGGCGCCTGTAGCTGACCGATGACGAAATCATCGATGTCACCTACGTCTAAATCGTATCATAGTCACCCTCGAGCGCAATCGCTACAGCGGCCCGGCCAGCCTCATAAACTGCTGTATCTGCCGGCATGTTTACACGGAACGGTTGGTCGTTTTGGCGGAAGGCCAGACCGTTTGTGCCCACGATCGCATCATCGATCTGTCACACCACAAATCCGGCAGCGTGATCTATGACTGGTGACATCACTTCGCTGTGATCCAACGCAAGCCTGGCGCCCGGCGCAATATCTAGCCTCAACAATCTCGCCGAATAACTTGGCAATGCCGTTTCAAAAACTATCTGCCCTAGTGGAGTTAGCGTTGCGACGAGGGAAACTTCCTTGACTCTATGCTGGCTAAGGACCACTAAAGTGCATTGGTGAAAATTACTCGTCGTCGCGATGCTGCCGGCTTCGATGATCCAATGGCCTTCAGACTAATTGTAGCATGTGCCCAGCACAGGAACGGGTTTCGCTGGGGTCTTCGCTATGAGCTCGTTCCTCGCAAGCATTCGCAACTGTCACCTGACATGCACCAGTCACCGCGTGACCCATGAAAGAAGGCGCCGTATGAACAGCACATGGCTCATTAATTGCGTGCTTGATGGCCGATAGATCAGGTCTCAGGCTCCGCTTCAATCAGTCATTCATCGTGTTTACGCGCTGCATTCTTTGTTTGATCCCAGCACTTTTGGTGTCGCTCTCAGGAACAAAGCTTCCTGCCCAAGTCGCAGGCAATGCCGATGGATCAGTTTGTGACGAAGGTTTCGAAAACAAGAATGGATCGTGCCAAAGAACAGACTTACCAGAAAACGCATATTTGACAGGTAGCTCCTATGGCAGTGGCTGGGAATGCAATCACGGTTTTCAGAATGTCGGAGATCTCTGTGAGGAAATAAGAGTTCCTGAAAATGCCTATCTTGCATCAACCGGAGATCAGTGGGAGTGCAATCGGCTGTTCCAGCGTGTCGAAGAAAAATGCGAAGAACTGATCGCACCTCAAAATGGATACGTCGAAACCAGGTTTGGCGCACAGGAAATACACTGCAACTGGGGATTTCGTAAGGAGAACCAGGATTGTGTTGCAATAGAAGTCCCAAAAAACGGTCGTCTGAGCGATAAAAAAAGCTCGGATGGTTGGGTATGCCTCAGAGGTTACAACGCAGCGGAGAGCGGCTGTGAGCCTGTGGCTGTTCCACAGCATGCGTATCTTGAACTAGATTCCTACTCTGGATGGAAATGCGAACGTGGTTTTCGCGCAAACCGGGACAGGTGCGATGCGATCCTTGTTCCTTCAAACGCTCATTTGAATCGAAGAGGTGATGGTTGGGAATGCAATCGGCCGTTCACACGACAGAACGATAAGTGCGCCGAAAAAATTCCGCGAAAATAGGTTCGTGGAAATCAATATCGCCTGACAAATCCGGAAGGACCAAGCCGTGAACCATAACTCGATTGACGAAAATCTTGGCAAAAGGATCAAAGCCGAAAAGGCGCGTCGCCGGTCCCACGGGATTAAGATATCTATAGCGTTAGCAGTGTTTGTTGCAGCGGTAATTGTAGTGGTGTTTCTCTGATGCGTAAAAATGCCCCTCAAGTGACCCTTTCTAACTCAAAGATGTCAGTGCGTGGTCTGGAACAAAGAGCATTTCAGGACCGCAGTGTTCGCAAGACGCGGAACGCTGACGTATCAGAAGTGATCGAAGTAGAATTTGGAAAGTACTTGATTAAGGCTGGCATTCTGAGCGGTAACAGCGTTGCGCGCGCATTCCCCAAGCCACCAGCGAAAACGCAAGGTTTGATTGCTGATGCAGTTGGCGAAACACCGTCATTGGCCATTGAAGCCTTAAAAGAAATTCTCGAAGAGCGAGACAGGAAACGCAGCGCTCGACGTCGTTTGGAGGCGAACTCCGGCAACTTCATTCCCAGTGAAGGAGAATATGTCGAAGCATTGCGCCAGATCAGGCTCTCCACTGCGCAGGTCACCATGCTCAAAGCACTTACAATCGCAGGCAAGGAAGGACTGAGCATTGGTCAGTTAACTAAGGCAGCTGGTTACAAATCGCGCGAGGCGTCCGTCAAGGTCTTCAAGAAAATCGGGCTATTGATTGCAGAATATCTGGAACTCGAGCTTCCCGAAGCCGGATCGGCACAGAATGATGGCGCCGCTCAGGTATTGGCATTTTCTCACGTCAAAAGTGACGATGAACCAGCGACTTGGATCATGCATCAGGAGCTGCGCGATGCTGTTCGTTCGGTTCTATGACGCACGTTCCAGCGCCTGCCTTTGAAGCGAACTTCGAACCGGAATAAACGCAAGAAAGGCGCACACGTAGCTTATGTTGGAAAAAAAACCATATCCGCTCGACCTGATCTATGTACCTGTGAAACGGGCCAAAACACTTGATCAACAAAAGGTTCTGACGCTGGCAGAAGATATCCTGAAGAATGGCCAGAAGACGCCGATCCAGATACGTGCGGACAACAAGCGGTTCGTGCTGATTGAAGGCCTTCACCGACTAGAGGCCATTCGCGCCCTAGGCGGTGAAACGGTTGAAGCCTATTTGGTCCGTGCCAGACTACACTAAACTCTTTTTGAGATTGGCGTTCGACAAAGCCTCGGAAAATGCCAGCAGGCGCTGACCTTCTTCATCCCAAAGATGCAATCGTGCACAGTGAAAGCTCTCGAACAAAGTAATACGCTGGCAATTTTCCAACTCGGAATGGTCGCGCAAAACTTCGTCAAGCCGGTAAAAAGGTATGCGGCTGGCAAGGTGGTGAACATGGTGCACACCAATATTGGCAGAGAACCACCGCAGGATACCTGGCAGGGCATAGTGAGAACTTCCATAGAATGCTGCGTTCTGAAGATTCCACCCTTCTTCCCGCTCCCAGGTCGTGTGTTCAAACTGGTGTTGAATGTAGAAAAGCCAAATACCAATCGACGCGGCGACGATCATGGTTGGCAGGAATACATAAACCAGTACATCCATGCCTCCGGTCCAAAAAATCAGAGCCAGGACCACCGCAATCGCGGCGTTTGTTCCCATTGCACTTGCCCAATACAGCCAGCCTGACCGCATGAAACCAAAGGGCAAGCGATTTTGAAGAAAGAACGTGTAGACCGGTACGATACAGAACAGGAAGAAGGGGTTCCGTATTAACCTGTAAGCGGCACGACCGGCCCACTTTCGCTTCAGGTATTCCTCTACAGTCAACGTAGGGATATCGCCCATCCCGCGCCGATCAAGGTTGCCGGTTGAGGCGTGGTGGATCGCATGGCTTTGCCGCCAGACGTCATAGGGTGTGAGGGCGAGAACACCCAGGACCCGACCGGTCCAATTGCAAACGGTGCGGTTTCTAAAGAAAGATCCGTGACCACAATCATGCATGATGATGAAGAGACGCACCAGAAATGCGGCGTTCAGGATGGCCAGTAGAACCGCGACCCAGACACTAAAAGATAACGCAAACCACGCTGCGCCCCATAGCGCGAAAAAGGGAATGACGGTGATTGCCAGCTCAAAAACGCTACGCTTCGTATCAGGCACACGGTATTGCGCGAGCGCCCGGGTCAATTCCTGCTGTTGCAACTGACTTGTTCTCCAACGCCTCTGAGGAACCCCCTGAGCATTCGGGCACCCCAGAAGGGTGCCCGTAGCAGGCTATGCGAGTGCCAGGTTGGCAGCGCTGTCGCGACCATCACGGCCAGCTTCGACGTCGAAGGTAACCTTCTGGCCGTCCTTCAATTCGCTGATGCCGGAACGTTCAAGTGCTGAAATATGCACGAACACGTCGCGCTTGCCACCTTCAGGTTCGATAAAGCCAAAACCTTTGGTCGAGTTGAACCATTTTACTGTGCCATTTGCCATGGTCGAAGTCTCCTAATACTTGCCGCCCGCATTATTGCGGCGACTCGGCGTGGTCGGTCTGAATCGAAAGACTGAACGCCGAATTTGGGAGACAGCAGGTCGAAAAAGAAAAACGTGAGCCTTGCGTATATGGGCTTAGCGTACACACGATACAAGTCTTGATACAATGGAAAGCGACAGAAGATCTGCGTCTGCCTAGCCCAAGTTTGGACAAAGATAAGCAGGACCATTGCTCTGTGGTTCGGAAATCAGAAGTCGGCTTCTGTGATAAAACCTGCCCAGTGCGTATGCAGCAAATTGATTGCTCAGATACGGCAGGTAGGGCTGACTGTCCGAATTCACCGCGCGCTACAAGAACACTGCGGCGAGGCACAAATGTCATTGATTGGTGGAAACATTGCTAAACCAACGAGTTGACCTCTCTAACGAACGGCAGATTTTGCGCGGCCCGAATCTTGGGTCATGCTGCGTTGGCATAGGGCGACTGCGAGCCTCAAAGTGCAATTAGTAGGTCCGTATCTGCGCAAGCATCGGGCAAGAAACGTTCCCGATTTTACAGTTGGCCGTAAGTTCATTCAGGGCGGCCTCCAATCGCTTAAGTTCGTTTATCTTCATACGCACATTGGAGATATGAAGCTCGGCCAGTTCCTTAACGGATTGGCAATCCTCGCTATCACCTTCGGACAGGTTGAGAAGCACCTTTGCATCGGCAAGCGAAAAACCCAAGTCTCGGCACTTCCGTAGAAAACGAAGCCGTCCAACATCGTGCGCGGCGTACATGCGTCGATTATTCGATGCTCTTTCTGGTTTAGGCACGATCCCTTCGCGTTAGTAATAGCGGATAGTTTCAATTCCGACTCCGCTTTGCCGGGATGCTTCCCCAATCGCAAACATGTGAGATTTCCTGCCTTGATCCTGTAGTGGCTACAGAAGTTATACGAGAAGTTGCTGTCTCCACAACTCCGCACGTCATGGTTCATGAGGGAAACGGAATGCAGAAATACCTTAGCCTCAGCTACTTGGGATCTCTATCAGCACTTGGCGTCGCGACTTGCTGCGTTTTGCCCATGATAGTGATGTTAATGGGGCTGGGCGGCAGTTGGTTGGCAATCTTTGGAAAGCTTGCCGCAGCGAGTTACTATGTGCTGACGATTTCAACGGCGCTCGTCGCGATATCGTGGCTGGTATCTTATCAGCGCGGTTCCTTGCCGACGTTGAAATGGCGGCTTGCAGGAACGACTCTGATCACCGGCGTGGCTTGGGTCGTTGTGTTTAACGAGGCACGGATTAACGATTACCTGATCATGAAGATGTGAGACTATGACAAAACAAACTGTAGTCCTGGAAAGCACCCTGACTTGCCCGAACTGCGGCCACAGCGAAACCGAGGAAATGCCAACGGATGCTTGCCAGTGGTTCTATGAATGCAAATCGTGCAAAACAGTTTTGAAGCCATTGGAAGGCGACTGTTGTGTTTACTGTTCATATGCCACGGTCCCGTGTCCACCAATTCAGCTAGGCGATAGCTGTTGCAGATGAAGCGAAGGATGGCTTTGTTGAGCGAACTGTGTGTTGCAGCCGCGAGCATCGCGGCGATTTGCATGAATGACAGGTTTTCCGCTGCTTGGCCGCACAAGATATTCGGCAGTTGCAGCGTTGTTCCAGCTGCAAGCGCATGCACCAATAAAATCCAGGGTACAGGTTGGGTTCGAAACGCTATTTCGCCGAATCGCGTACGAACGGTTGGTTAAAGCCGTGAAGCTGACATTCCCGGTCTTCTCTACTTCCGAAAGGCTTTGTTGCACAATTGGCGCGAGGGATTCCCTGTTTGAATCCAGTGGGGTAGCTATGAGGTATGAGCAGTTGGTCCGCTACGACGTACAAGACCATGAACTGGCCTTCGTACAACACGGCGCTTAGGCAGCGTGGTTCGCTATCGATCTGGTTTGATCCTGAGATGGAATTGTAAAAGTCCGTCCAGGGAAAGGGGATGCGCGCTCAAACCCTGATCTGTGCAACAAAGCCATCCTTGGGGATGCAACCCCAACTCAAAGGATTACATTGCCTCACCCCCTTTGCAGGAGAGTTTCTTCGATAGCTTCTGAAGCGGAAGACGACCTTACAGGTAATTGTTTCAACGGCATTGCCAAGTTATTTGTGTGTGAATGAGAGGGGTGAGGCTTGGGCTTGTCACGTGGTCATTTCGGCCGCATAGCCAAAAGTTTGCGACAAAGCCGTTTGAAACTTATGATAGGTATAGATAGCAAGCGGCTCCGAAATCATCTTACCCGTGGATGGCTGCTTTTGTCAGGTCGTGAAGTTTAGAATTGCTGGCCAAGACAGCCCCCCCTCTTTCAATGAATTCGGAATATGGGGGGAAATCGACCTTGCCACCTGCCTCCTCCACAATGAGCATTCCGGCAATGGCGTCCCAAGGATTGAGATGTGCTTCAAAAAACGCATCGGCCCGTCCAGCGGCAACGGTAAGCAAGCTATAAGCGGCAGATCCGTTTCGACGATATTCCATGCCATGGTCGATCAGTCTCTGGACTTGATCGAGATAGTCGTCGGCGCCGTGGCGCGCGGATCGTCCCAATAGAACCAGCGCATCACTCGCAAGCTCGCAACTTGAAACGCCTGTTTCGCAAGAGTTCAGGCTTGCACCCTTACCGGCACACGCTGAACCAAACATCGCGACATCCGGAGCGAAGACAGCCCCAAATTTGATTTCTCCGTCCCGGCAATACCCGATCGAGACTGCCCAGTCAGGTAACCCGTGCATATAGTTGGTTGTGCCGTCGATTGGATCTATGGCCCAAACGGAAGAACCACTACCAACGAGGCCCTTTTCCTCTCCAAGGATCGTATCTTCAGGAAAGAACTCGTGAATTCTTCGCCGTATTGTCTGATGTCAGCACCAATGGGACAGTTTAGGTCGATTTGATAAGAGAGGGTTTCTGGCTCATCGTAACCGCCAAGGAGTGGAGATGAGAAAGAAACCCGGAACCAAAC
>NZ_JBXWSL010000027.1:0-36365 GCF_059613425.1 Ruegeria sp. BHSA123
ATCAACGCGAATTCCCAAAAGCTGCGCCTTGCCGTCCATGAAAATCTCGGTGTCAAAGGCGGACGGGGCCGACAGGCGGCGCATCGCGGCTGCGGCCACTTCGCGTTCGGGGCTGATCACCACATCAATCGGCAGATGATCGCGCCGGTAAAGGTCCGAATGGATCGCTTCAAGATAGGATTTCGACCGCAGTCGCGCGATCTTGCGCTGGATCGAAAAGACCGAATGCGCCATTTGGCAAGTGACCATGTTCACCTCGTCCGAATGGGTCGCAGCGATGATCATGTCCGCATCGCGCGCGCCTGCCCTTTCAAGCACATCGGGGTAACTTGCAAACCCGGCGATCCCCTGCACATCCAGTGTTTCGGTCGCCCGCCGTACCAGATCGGGATTGTTGTCGACAACGGTGACATCGTTCAATTCGCCCGAAAGGTGCCGCGCAATCTGCCAGCCGACCTGACCCGCGCCGCAAATAATGACCTTCATGTTTCTGGCCCTTCTGCCTGAAAGGATTGAATGACAGATGCCCCCAAAGCGGTCAATTGAATTGTCATCGCTGATCAGCTGCGGCAAGATAAGCATATGAAAACGCTGTTTCCTATGCTCGTGCCCCTGATGGTGCTGTCCTCGTGTGGGCCACTCTCGCTTTACTATCGTGAGGGTGAAACCGTGTCACGTCTGCAAAAAGAGACCACCCAGTGCCAGCTTAGGGCGGTAAAAGAGGTGCCGGTTGCCAATCAGATCCGTCAAAGCCCGCCGACTTATTGGCCTGGGCGTACGTATTGTGATGGCATGGGTCGTTGCTATCAATCCCCAGGCTGGTGGCAACCCGGCAGGGTTTATACCGTCGATGTCAACCAGGGACTGCGAAACACGGTCGAGGCGCAATGCATGGCCGAGAAGGGATTTCGTCCGGTCAGCTTACCACCCTGCAAGCAAAACGTGAAATCACGGGTGCCACTGGCGCGAACAACGACATTGCCGCCCCTCAACAGTGCCTCATGCTTTGTGAAATTCGATGACGGGTCGTTTCAGATCATCACACCGGGGCAATCCGGATAAGAAAAACCACTGTTCCGCATGTTTGATCAATCCAGCTCGGTCGAAGCGCGTTTGCGCCGCGCGGCTAGCCACAGATGCAGCGCCATGGCAACAGCATAGAACCCGACCACGGCAATCAACATGCCTGCTTCACTGGTCCGCCACAGAATTGCAAGCAAAACAGGTGTGCCCAAAAGGTTACCCGCATTCCCCATCTGCGCCATCGCACCATAGCTAAGCGCCTGGTTTTCGGGTGTCGAGTTCAACTGCGGTACCGCTGCAAAGCTGCCGCCCTGAACAAGCCCCAGCACCGCAAAAAGCGCAACGCAGACAACGGGCAACGGGGCACCAAGAAACAGGGCGCCTATCGTCAGGATAGACAGCCCGAAACCAAGGGTAACAACGAATACGCCAGAACAAACGTTCAGCAACACTGGGACGGTAAGCCAGGAAATCACGATCCCGGCCAACGGCATCAAGCCTGCGATCATCGCACTGACATCTTCTGGCAATCTTCCCGGAAGAATGGCCAGCAGCGAGACAAAGGTCAGCGTGTAAAAGAACCATCCGAGCGCCGGAGCCGACACAAATGCAGAGCGATAGGTCTGTACGTGTATGTCAATCAGTGTTCGAACGCTCCAAAAAGGATTGTTCACCAAAGCCGATGCACTGTTGGGACGGAAAGATACGATCAGGACGGCGATCAGAAACATCAGAACGCCATGGGTAGCAAAATAAACCGGCAGCCCGACCTGAGCGATCAATGGAAGCCCAAGCCATGCGTTCAGGGCAAAGGCGACACCAAAGAAACTGCTCCACAAAACCATTGCCGCGTTGCGCCATTTTCCAATCGTGATTTGCGCAATCAGAGTCGGCGCGGCGACAACGATGGCCAGATGAGAGACCCCTTCGACAACGCGACTGACCAGCATCAGGCCTAAACTGGGGATACTGGCCTGAAACAGGGACACCGCCCCGCCAAGGATCAAGCCAAACATCAGCAACCGGACAGGCCCCACCCGCCCCGCTATCGCGCCGGACAATGCACCAAGAATCGCGCCAATCAGGCTGATGACTGACAAAAGCCAGCCAATCTTATCCGCGTGCGCAGGATAGAGGGCCGCGACCTGAACAAAAGGAACCGCTATCTTGGCGAATTGGGTCGCCGCACCTAGCCCGGCAAGCCAAAGCAACAAAACCTGTAACAAGATGCGTAATGGATGGGGCATAGCCCGGTTCTACTGCACCCGACCGCACAGGAATACGCATAAATTATGCGCGTCCCGACCGTGCCCCACTGACCAGCCTAACCGGCGTTCCATCCGACAGGTACAACCGTTCCCAGGTGATCTGTCCGGCGCTGATCCGGATACGGTCGTGCCGCGCTTCGGAAGTTACAAACGACTTGGGGTTGGGCGCTTGCAAATCCCACCACCCCTCGTCCTGTAGCTCGGCCTCAGCCTGCCGGATCTCTTCCGTTGCAAATTGCCAGAGGGACACGCCAAGCAGTGCCCGTTGGGTGGTTTTCCAGTCCCGCGCCCGCCGGCGGGAATAGGCCAGGCACATATGGCTGGCCTCCTCAACCAGATGGATGCAGTCGGCCGAGTTCACGACAAGCCGTCTTAACGCGTTGTCATCCGCCCTGAAAGGAGCCAGCGCAGCAAACACCGAGTGTTGCAGATCAGTTGTCGGAATCTGAATCCCGTTTTCCCATCTGGAAACCGTGGTCTGATCGACCTCCAGAACCTCTGCCAGCGCGGCTTGTTTCAATCCGATCGACCGTCGAAGTCGCTTTAACCGCCTGCCAAAAGCCGGGTAGCCTTCGACGAACCGGCCAGACCGATCAGAGTTCACCGTTCTCGCCATCCCTTCCACACATCCATCTGCCCGTGAACTATGACCCCAGACTCATTCTGCTGGTTCGGGCTCGTCGATTTGCGCGACCCGCGCACCGGATTTGTTTGAGGTCACAACACCCAGCGACTTTAGCTTGCGATGCAGCGCACTGCGTTCCATCCCGACAAAGCTGGCGGTGCGGCTGATATTGCCGCCAAAGCGGTTGATCTGGGTCAGCAGATACTCACGCTCGAACGCTTCGCGGGCCTCGCGCAGCGGCAAAGTGGCCAGCGCCCCCGACAAGACAACGCGGCCCGACTCTTCGGCCTTGTCTTCTTCGCTTGGCAGCTCGCGCGCCTCAATTGGGCCGGTGCCGTCACCCAGAATCAAAACACGTTCGATCAAGTTTTTCAGCTGGCGCACGTTACCCGGCCACGTCATTGTCTGAAGCAAAGCGACCGCCTCGTCCGACAGCTCCCGCATAGGCAACCCTTGGGTTTCGTTGCACATTTCGATGAAATGCTGGGCCAGAACCGGAATATCCTCGCGCCGGTCCTCGAGTGATGGAACGGTGATCGGAACCACATTCAGACGGTGATACAGCTCTTCCCGGAACCGCTCGGCCGCGATTTCATCATCAAGATCTTTGTTGGTCGATGAGATCACCCGAAGATCCACGCGCACTTTGTCCGAGCCACCCACGCGCTGGAATTGCTGATCCACCAGCACACGCAGGATTTTGGACTGTGTACCCAAAGGCATGTCGGACACTTCATCAAAATAGACCACGCCGCCGTGGGCTTCTTCCAGCAATCCGGATTCCACACCACGTTCGGCCGATTCCCGGCCAAACAGAACTTCTTCCACACGCTCAGGCTCAATCCCGGCACAGTTGACGGTCACGAAGGGAGCGTTTGCGCGGTTGGAGTGGGCATGGATATAGCGCGCGGCAATTTCCTTTCCAGAACCCGCAGGCCCGCGCAGCATGACGCGACCGTTTGACTTGGTAACCTTGTCCAACTGCCCCTGCATCGCCCGGAACGACGCGGATTTGCCGATCATGTCGGAGTTGTTGACCTCTTTCCGCTTCAGCGACGCGTTCTCGCGCCGTAGACGAGACGTCTCCATCGCGCGGCGGATCACCACCATCAACTGGTCAATGTTAAAGGGCTTCTCGATAAAGTCGTAAGCACCCTGTTTGATAGCAGCAACAGCGATTTCGATGTTGCCGTGGCCCGAAATAATCACCACCGGCACATCCGGGTTATCGCGTTTTACCGACTTGAGGATATCAATCCCGTCCATACGGCTGTCCTTCAGCCAGATATCCAGGATCAACAGCCCCGGCGGTTCGGAATTGATCGACGCCATGCACTCGTCCGAGTTGGCTGCCAGCCGGGTTGAATAGCCTTCGTCCTCCAGAATGTCGGACACCAGCTCGCGAATATCGCGCTCGTCATCTACGATCAGAATGTCGCTCATCTTTGGCCTGCTTTCAGTTTGTTGGTTCTAATTGCCTGCTTCTGCGGCGCAACGGTTGGGGACATACCTGCCCCAGGCAAACGGATCACAGCCATTGCGCCAAAATGGTCCTGCCCGTCAAATACGGGCGCGTCCTCAAGGGTCAGCGCGCCGCCATGCTCTTCTATAATTTTCTTGACGATCGGAAGGCCCAGCCCGGTCCCTTCGTCGCGTGTCGTAACATAAGGTTCAAACAAACGCGCCCGGTCCTCCGGCAGACCGATTCCATTGTCTGCAATGGTAATGACCGTACCCGCACTGTCGCTTAATACCGCCACCTTGATCTGTGGCACCAGGTTGCTCGGGGCGCCCTTTTCTTGCAAGGTAACAATAGCTTCCCCAGCGTTCTTAATCAGGTTGGTCAATGCCTGGTTGAGCATGGTCGCATCTACATCCGCCATGATCGGCTGCTGCGGCAGATCGGCGTCAATCTGTACGTCCGGCTGTCCCGCCTGCTGCAAAAGAACGGCTTCGCGCACCAGTTCAACCAAGTCTTCCTCTCGTCGAACGGGTTCGGGCATCCGTGCGAACTTGGAAAACTCATCCACGATACGCCGCAGGTCGTTAGTCTGCCGCACGATGACGCCGGTCATCGACTCAAGGCTGCCGCTGTCTTCCTCATCCAGTTTGCGGGCGAACTTGCGCTTGATGCGCTCTGCGCTGAGCTGGATCGGCGTCAATGGGTTCTTGATTTCATGTGCAATGCGGCGGGCCACGTCCCCCCACGCCGCCATTCGCTGTGCGCTGACCAGATCGGTTACATCGTCAAAGGCAACCACATAGCCTTCCAGCCCGCCATCCTCTCCGCGACGGATGGCCATGCGAACCAGCAGGTTTTCCAGCCGCCCCTTGCGTGTGACCTTAACCTCACCCTGAACAGCCTCCTGCCCGCTGTCCTTGAGGCTTTCAAACAAGGGCAGAAACTCGGGAACTGCAATGCCGATAGCCAGGTGTTCTTCGCCTCGTGACCAGTCCAGCAAGCGCTCGGCCGAACGGTTGACGAAGGTAACGCATCCATCCGGGTCCACGCCGACAACACCGGATGTGACCGAACTGAGCACGGAATCAAACAGGCGACGCCTTCTTTCGATTTGCTGGGTGTTTTCCAGCAGCGTGTCCCGCTGTCCTTTTAGTTGTCGGGTCATCTGGTTGAAATATCGGCCCAACATCGCGATCTCGTCGTCGCTGGCCTCTTCGATGACCTGAACGCTCAAGTCTCCGGCACCGACCCGCTGTGCTGCCGTGGTCAATCGTCCGACTGGGCGCGACAGCCGTTCGGCAAACCACATCCCCAGTGACATCGCAGCCAGGATCAGGATCAGCGCAAAGCCGAGATAGAGCAGGCCGAATTCGAACAACACCCTGCCCCGTTCACTTTCCAGCTGCTGATAGAACTGCGCCGTTTCCTTGGTGTCATCCAGCAGCGTCAACAACTGCCCGTCCACTTCGCGGCTGACATACAGGTAACGGTCCAGATAGGCGGTAAGCGGGACCAGCGCGCGGAATTCACTGTTTGGCCAGTCAGCAATGATCAGCAGCCCCTTTTCTGCCGCTTCCGTCATTTGCTCGGCTGTTGGCGCCTCATAGTTGAACAGATAGGACCGATCCCCGCGCGACCGGATTTCGCCCGTGCCGTCGATGACATAGGCCTCGCGCAACCCGCGCTGAATCCGGGCCTGCCCCTGCGCCAGAACCTCGCGGAGTTCGGCATCAGAAATGTAAAACTCCACCGAACGTGCGTTGTTCAGGAACCGCGCCAGAACGGTTGCGTCCTGCGTCAGACCACTGCGATGTTCCTGCTCATAAGCCTCTGCCGCCGTCAGGGAGGACCCGACAACCTGCCGTACGCGATCCGAAAACCAGCCTTCCAGACCGATATTCACGGTAAGGCCGGCAAAAATGGCGACCGTAACGGTCGGAACCAGCGCGAGCAGCGTAAACGCCCCGATGAGGCGCAAATGCAGGCGCGAGCCCGCCGACTTGGCCCGCCTGGCCGCAATCAGGCTACCCAACTGACTGAGCACCAAAGCCGCAACGACCAGAACATAGACTAGATCGGCTAGCAGAATCAGCCGCAATGTCGGCGCGGTCGCACCAAGATCAAAGGGACCAATGACAAGATATGTGGCAAGCGCCAGAACTGGCCCCAAGAGGACCAGCCCAAAGGTGCCGAAATTGCGCAGTTTCCGTGATTTACGCCATCGACCAATCGATAGGATCATCCCGCTCTGTGCTCGGGTTGCCACCGTCTGCCCTCATCCTGATGTGCCGCTTGTGCGGCTTACCGCCATATATCGTGATCTTTTCCTGACAGGTGCCAGGATGCCACGGTTTGTGTGGCGATATTACATCAGTTTGCGACGCCGTGTCACCTGAATATCGAGGTCAGTAATCTTTTTTCGCAGCGTATTTCGGTTAATCCCCAGTAAATCAGCACATTTTGCCTGATTCCCACCAGTTGCATCCAGTGCGATTTCGATTAGCGGAGCCTCAACCTCACGCAAAATCCGCTGATAAAGGCCCGGTGGCGGCAAAATGTTGCCGTGCAGATCGAAATACCGTCGCAGATGACGCTCGACCGAAGTTGAAAGCTTTTCACGTTCGCCACCGCTCAGAACCGGTGCGGCTTCGGGCTGGCTGCCCAACACCATTTCCACCTCGGCCTTTGAAATCTCATCTGCCCGGCTGGTCAGCCCCAAACGGCGAACAGCGTTTTCCAGTTGTCGCACATTCCCCGGCCATGAATAGCGCCGCACCAGTTCCACCGCATCAGAGCTGAGCCACCGCTTGTTTCCGTTTTCCTTCTCTTCCCGGGCCAGAAAATGTTCGGCCAGCAGCGGAATATCGTCGACCCTTTCGCGCAACGATGGCACGTGGATCGTCGCCCCGCACAAACGATAATACAGGTCCTGACGGATACGGCCGTTTTCCATCCCATCGGTCAAGTTTGTCTGGCTGGTAGCCATGAAACGCGGAGCATGATCGCCGGGCGTATCCATCATACGCACCACGCGGGCTTGAATTTCATCGCCGATATCTGCGATTTCATCTATCAGCAGCGTACCTCCACGCACCCGCGCCATCACGCGGGCCGGGCCCTCCAAATCGCTTAGGTCGGCTGCGGTGACTGTGACAAAGGGTAATGTACGCCGATCCGAAAAGTCGTGAATTGCCCGGGCAATCAGCGATTTACCCGTTCCGCTTTCACCCGAGATCATTACCGGCAGGTCGGTGTTCATCACGCGTGCGACCAACCGATACAAGGCCTGCATGACTGGCGTGCGGCCGACCAGAGGCAGCTCATCCGGACGCTCACCGCCTGCCTGTTTGGGTTCTGGCTGTGCGCGCTGCTTCTGATCCAGTGCCCGCGCCGTGCGTTTCATCAAATCCGGCAGGTCAAACGGTTTGGGCAGATAGTCATATGCGTCTGCCTCAGCCGCCTGAATCGCGGTCATGATCGTGTTTTGTGCGGAAATCACGATAACCGGCAATCCAGGGCGATCCTTTGCGATCTTCGGCAGCATCTCCAGACCATTGCCATCAGGCATGACAACGTCCGAGATCACCACGTCGCCTTTACCTTCGCCGACCCAACGCATCAGGGTGGTTAGCGAAGACGTTGCGTGCACCTTGCATCCGGCCCGCGTCAGCGCCTGAGTCAGAACGGTGCGGATTGTGCGGTCGTCATCCGCAACCAGTACGGTGCCATCCATCAGGTGCTCTCCTTCTTGTGTTCTGTTGCATCTCGCGGCGCGCGGCGCAGCGACAGTTTGAAAACGGTGCGGCCAGGCACGGAATCGGCGGAAATCCAGCCGTCATGGTCGGAAACGATCTTGCTGACCAGCGCCAGCCCGAGACCGGTGCCGTTTTCCTTGCCCGACACAAACGGGTCAAAAATGTCACCGCGGATATCCTCGGGCAGCCCTGGACCGTCATCGATGATCTCGATCTGCAACGGCAGCGAGTGACCCGACCCATCACTTCTGCGCAGCCGGAAGGAATGTTCGAAATACGTGCGCAGACGGATTGTTCCGCCCTGAGGCCCTGCGGCCTCGGATGCGTTTTTCAGCAGGTTCAGAACCACCTGAAGAAACTGGTCCGGATCGCCATAGGCCAGCGGCAATGACGGATCGTAATCCTCGATGATTGTCATATCCGCGCCAAATCCCAGCAGCGCGGACCGCCTTGCACGGTCCAGTACATCGTGGATATTGACCGGCCTGAGGTCCGGTTTCTGCAAGTTGCCGAATTGCTCGACCTGTTCCAGAAGCTTCACGATCCTTCGGCTTTCGGCCACAATAAGGTCTGTAAGTTCAAGATCCTGTGGCGAAATATTCATGCTCAGCAGTTGCGCTGCACCGGTAATCCCGGCCAGTGGGTTCTTAATTTCGTGCGCCAGCATCTCGGCCATGCCAATCGCCGACTGCGCCGCTGACTTGACCGTGTTGCCCAAGGTCATCCGGCCCGCCAGTTCACGAGGTGATATAATCATGATCATCGACCCCGGATGCCCAACCAGAGGCGCGATCTGCAACGCACATTGCAACGGCGCACGGTTCCCCGAACCAGCATCCACATCGTTTACGAACAGTGGCGTGCCTTGAGAACGGGCGCGCAGGAATGCTTCCTCCAGCGGTGCGTCAACGGCGATCTGGTCCCATACCGGATGCCCGATTACCGACCGGCGCGAGGCATTCAAAAACCCCTCGCCCGCCGAATTCACATCTGCGATGCGATCTTCTTCATCGATTATGAAGGCCGGAACCGGCAATGAGTTCCAGATGTTGGCGTTGGAATTCATGCCGCCACCTCGCCCGTATCGGCAAGTGCGTCCCCAAGCAGACGCAGGACTTCATCCGTGCTTCGCGACGTCAAAACTGCCCGGCGCAGCGGCGCAGGGGTTGCGGCCTGATCCATGTACCATCCCAGATGCTTGCGGGCGACACGCAGGCCCAGATCGGCACCGTAAAATCCCAGCATCGCCTGATAATGCGCACGCACCATGTCGATCAGGACATTCCCGACCGGAATTTCCGGCGCATCCTCCCCGTAGAGGTCGTGACTGATCTGCGCCAAAAGCCACGGTTTACCCTGCGCGCCACGCCCGACCATGACCCCATCTGCACCAGACTGAGTCAGCGACGTTCGCGCGGCGGCAGTATCCGTGATATCTCCGTTCGCTATGACCGGAATCGACACGGCTTGTTTCACGGCCCGGATCGCGCTCCAGTCAGCGCGCCCCTTGTAGAACTGGCATCGCGTGCGTCCGTGGATCGTAACCATCTGAACGCCTGCGTCTTGTGCACGGCGCGCGACCTCAGGGGCATTCAGCAGGGTGTCATCCCACCCCAGACGGGTTTTCAATGTCACCGGAACGTCAACTGCACTGACTACGGCCTCGATCAGCGTCAGCGCATGGTCTGGTGTTTTCAGCAGGGCCGAGCCGGAATACCCATTTGTAACCTTCTTGGCGGGACACCCCATGTTGATGTCGATCACCCGCGCCCCACGATCAGCAACCTGACGCGCCGCCTCGGCCATCCAGTGCGCCTCGCGCCCTGCCAGTTGCACAGCTGTATTTTCCACATCGGCAGACAATTCGGCGCGCTCCCGCACTCCGGGTTTGGCCTGCACCATTTCCTGACTGGCGACCATTTCACTGACGACCATGCCGGCGCCGAAGCGCATAACTAGATCCCGAAATGGGCGATCGGTGATTCCGGCCATCGGGGCCAGCAAAACCGGCGGTGTTACGAGTTTGTCAGCGAAGCGCAAAGTCAACGTGCTTAATCCTTGGGCAACTGCAGTTCTGATATCGAATTCTACGCATATGAACAACAAAACGACGCGCAACAAGCCTGTAGAACCATCAACTGCCTATTTTTTAATCACATGACCATAGGTGATTGCCTCTGCAATCACCGCCGCCTAAACAAACGCAACAAAATGGAGGGCGCGCGGCATGACCACAGCTGCCATCATAGTCGCCGCAGGCCGCGGCCTACGCGCAGGGGGCGATGTCCCAAAACAGTGGCGCAGCCTTGCAGGACGCCGCGTGGCAGACTGGACAATCGATCGGTTCCGCGGACAGGTCGCCCATATCGTTCTGGTCTTATCCGACGAAGACACTCAGGTCTGGGAGGAGTTTCGTGATACCGATCTGATCCTCGCCTCGGGCGGCACAGATCGCACGGGTTCTGTGCGCAACGGTTTGAAGGCCCTGGCGCACCTCGACGTGAAGCGCGTCCTGATTCATGACGTTGCCAGACCCTGCGTTTCGTTGCGCACCATTCAGGACGTCTTGAACGCATTGGATGCACATCAGGCCGCCGCCCCCGGACTGGCGGTGACTGACGCCTTGTGGATAGGACAAGGCGGGGCCGTGACTGGCACACAAGACCGCAGCAACCTGTTTGCGGCGCAAACACCGCAAGGCTTTCACTATGACACCATCACCGCCGCCCATGCGGCGCATCCGGGCGGTGCTGCTGATGATGTTGAGGTTGCACGCGCTGCGGGGGTAGATGTCTGCATCGTACCGGGCGATGCGGACAACCTGAAGATCACCCGCCCCGAGGATTTTGCCCGGGCGGAACGTATCATGGGAATGGATATGGATGTAAGACTTGGCAACGGCTATGACGTGCACCGATTTGGCGACGGGGATCATGTTGTCCTTTGCGGTGTAAAGGTTCCCCATGATCGCGGGTTGCAGGGGCACTCGGATGCAGATGTCGGGATGCATGCTGTAACCGACGCGATTTATGGCGCATTGGCGCAAGGCGATATCGGGCAGCACTTCCCGCCCTCGGATCCACAATGGAAAGGTGCCGCCAGCAAGATCTTTCTGCGTCACGCGGTCGAATTGGCCGGACAGATGGGATATCGCATCTCGAACGTGGATTGCACGCTGGTCTGTGAATATCCGAAGATTGGCCCTCACGCCGCTGCCATGCGAGAAGAAATGTCCAAAATCATGGGCTTGTGCGTCGATCAGATCTCGGTCAAGGCCACCACGTCCGAGCGTCTGGGCTTCACCGGTCGCAGTGAAGGCATCGCATCGCTTGCGACGGCCTGTCTGGTGAAATCATGAACGCGGCGCAGTTGATTGGCACCGTTGGCGGCATCGGATATATACGCCCTGCCCCCGGCACCTGGGGTTCGCTGGCCGCGCTGCCGATGGCTTGGGTCCTGCACACGCTGGGCGGATTCCCATTGCTGGCAATCGCAACGCTCGTGGTGTTCGCAGGCGGCCTGTGGGCCACGCGCGTGATGACCGACGGTCAGGACGATCACGACCCGTCGGAAATCGTCATTGATGAAGTTGCGGGCCAGTTCATTGCACTCTGGGCGATCTCATATCCGTCCTGGGCGCATGGGATCGACATTTCCGCCCTCTGGCCCGGCTGGGTTGCCGGGTTCGCCCTGTTTCGCCTGTTCGACATCACCAAACCCGGCCCCGTCGGTTGGGCAGATCGTCGCGGCGATCCTATTGGAGTGATGCTGGACGACGTGATTGCGGGTATTTTCGCAGCCGTTGGCGTGATGGTTCTGGCAGGCATCGCGCACGGGGTTCTGGGCCTATGAACGTGCCCGACCTGCTGAACCGCGCCAAGGCGCAGGGCGTTGTGATCGCGACAGCGGAAAGCTGCACCGGCGGTATGGTCGCTGCGGCCCTGACGGATATACCCGGTAGTTCGGCCGTCGTGGATCGGGGTTTTGTTACCTATACCAACAGGGCCAAACAGGACATGCTGGGTGTGCTGGCAGAAACCCTGCAGGCTTTCGGCGCAGTGTCCGAGCAGGTCGCTCGCGAAATGGCCGAAGGCGCATTGCGCAACTCACAAGCGCAGCTTGCCGTCGCGATTACCGGCATTGCCGGGCCGGGCGGGTCTGAGTTCAAACCCGAAGGGCGCGTATGTTTCGGACTGGCAAGAGAAGGCCGGGAAACCCAAACCGAAACGATTGAGTTTGGCGCGCAAGGGCGGGATGCGGTGCGCCGCGCCGCGCGGGATCATGCGCTGGCGTTGCTTCTGACTGGCCTTTCATAACGCGCACGATTTTTGGGCATTATCTGCCCATAGCCGCCAAAACTGTCATCACTTGAACAAAAGGCGACAAAATAGGCGACCAATTTGGGTGTTGCCTCTTTTTTCCTCACCTGCCCTCCGCTTCAAGGCTCTGCACATACACTCACTCGACCCCGGAGCGTTGTCAGATGACCTGCCCGGGAAACCATGCAGGGAAAAGGAGAGCGGCCCATGAATGGAGCCGATACAGCCTGGATCATAGTTGCTACAGCACTGGTCCTTTTCATGACATTGCCGGGGCTGGCCTTGTTTTATGGCGGGCTCGTACGTGCCCGAAACGTGCTCAGCGTTTTTATGCATTGCTTTGCCATTGCCTGTTTGATGAGCATTCTGTGGCTGGTGGCCGGGTACTCCATCGCCTTTGGGCCCGGTGAAAGTGGGCTTTGGGGTGGTTTGGGCAAGGCTTTCCTCAACGGTGTTGATGTGGACAGCCTTGCTGGCACTCTACCGGAAATCCTGTTCTTTGCCTTTCAGATGACCTTTGCCATCATCACCCCGGCCCTGATCGTGGGCGCATATGTCGAACGGGTAGGCTTTGGCTTTGTACTGACCTTCTCGGCGCTATGGATGCTGCTGTGCTATGCGCCGGTGGTTCACTGGATCTGGGGCGGTGGAATGCTGGCCGATGGTGGTATTTTGGGCGACATTGGCGTGCGTGATTTCGCAGGTGGTATCGTGGTGCACGAAACCGCTGGTCTGGCAGCCCTGATCATCGCCGTCATCCTTGGCCCGCGCCGCAACCGCACGACCCCGCCGCATAATCCCGGCTATGTCATGGTGGGCGCCGCGATGCTGTGGGTCGGCTGGTTCGGCTTTAATGGCGGCTCGCAACTGGCCGCGGACGGAGGTGCTGCGATGGCGATGACCGTTACCCACCTGTCCGCCGCTACTGCCTCGTTGACATGGGCGCTTTGGGAACGCATCCGATTTGGCAAAGCCTCGATGGTGGGTCTTGTTACCGGAACAATTGCAGGTCTGGCCTCGATCACGCCCGCTTCGGGTTTTGTGGGTCCGGTTCAGGCCCTCATCATCGGTGCTGTTGCGGGCATTCTGTGTCAGGAAGCCGTCAGTCTGGTGCGCAACAAGCTGAATATCGACGACACGCTGGACGTGTTCGCGGTACATGGCGTCGGAGGCATCTTCGGCACCATCATGATCGCCCTGTTTGGCCTTGGCACATGGACCGCCCAGTTGGGTGGGCTGGTTATCGTGGGTGCCTTCACGGCAGTTGTCACGTTTGTGTTGGTCAAACTGGTTGCACAGATCACACCACTTCGCGTAAACGCCGAGACCGAGACAAATGGCCTCGACCTCTCGGTACATGGTGAACGGGCCTACGACATGAGCAGCTAAGCCCACCTTGGCTGCCTGTCGCCCGCAAGGGCAAAAGCGGACCTGTCATGGGTCCGCTTTTCTTGTTTTCGCGTCTTGTCCACTTACGACACACCCAAACCACCCTGAACCTTCAGGGCAAAAAATCAGCCTGACGCAGAATGCGCGTTGGTTCCTTTTGGTATAACGATCCGGCATTCCAAACCGCCTAGAAAACCGGATGCCCCCAGTTCAATCCGGCAGTCATAAGCCTTCAGCAGATCAACCGCTATAGCCAGCCCAAGGCCGCTGCCCGAGACAGAAGTATCCAGCCTTCCCCCAGAACGTAGCGCCTCGCGGTGAGCGTCCTGAGGAATTCCCGGGCCATCATCGTCAATCACAACTTCAATCCCGTTCTGGGTCCTCTTAGCCGTCAAACGGACCTTGTGTTTGCACCATTTGACTGCGTTATCCAGCAGGTTGCCCAAAACTTCTTCGATATCCTGCGCGTCCATACGCACCCAAAGACCCGGGTCGCGCTCAATTTTCAATGACTTTCCATCGCGCTCGGCCATGGTCGTGAACAGCCGCGCCAGTCGATCAATCGAATGAGACAGATCATTACGAGAATGGGTCAAATCTGCAGTGTTCAGCGCCCGCATTCTGGCCAAAGACCGGCCCAGTTGCGCGTCGATACGGTCGAGAGCTTCCACAGCAGTATCCGTAGAACCTCCCGCTTCGCACAACAGCACCAGTTCATTGCGCATGATCGCAGTAGGTGTTTTCAGGGCATGAGCCAAATCTGCCGCCTGACGACGTGATCCTGATACGATTTCCCGATTTCGGCGCAAGAGCTGGTTCAAATCCTCGACCAGAGGAGACACCTCTTCTGGATAATCGCCTGGTCTAAGGTCTTCGTCCCGTTCCCAACGGTGCGCCACATCCGACCGCAGCTTTCTGAGTGGCGTCAGGATGATTGACGTCAGCAGTAGCGATCCAACGACACCGATCAGACCGACCAGCGCAAAAACCGGAAGCAGGTTTTGTTGTGCAGCGCGACGTTCCGCGACAAGCTGGGCCTGACTTTCGGCAACGCTTACCCCCCAGACCGTACCATCCTCATAAGTAATTTTCTGAAAGGCTCCTCGTAAAGCTTCGCTTTCCGGACCGGGCGTGTTCCAAAGCGTCGTTACATCAGGGTTACCGGGGGGTTCGGCAATGACTTCGTCGAACAGGGAAGCCGACGTAAAGATCTCGCCTTCGCTGTTGCTGACTTGCCAGTATCTGCCGGAATACGGTGTGCCATAGGCTGGATCGAACATCAGATCCCGCAACGCATCCGGATCATGGGTCGTAACGCTCAACCCAACGACCAGTTGCGTGTGACGATCAAGTAGTGCGGTATCAAACCTGTCTGAAACGCGAGCATTAATGAACGAGAACACGGCCAGCGTACCGACACCCACTGAAAGGGCACCCGACGCGATCCCCCCCAGTAGAGCCCGTTGACGCAGGGATAACATCAGGCAGAGTCGATCATATATCCGCGGCCCCTAATCGTTGTGATCAGATCAGGGCCAAGTTTTTTGCGCAGACGGGTTATGAAGACGGCGATGGTGTTCGAGTCCCTGTCTCCATCGTATTCGTAGATATGCTCTGACAGTTCGGTCCTTGAGATCATACGCCCAATATTATGGGCCAGATACGTGAGAACAGCCAGCTCCTGGGCGGTCAGGTCGATGGGCACGCCATCCGCCGTCACACGCCCGTTGCGGGTATCCAGCACAACATTTCCCATTTCAACGACGGGATTCAACTGGCCGCTCTGCCGCCGCAGGATGGCACGGACCCGCGCTGCCAGTTCGGGCATATGGAACGGCTTGGTCATGTAGTCGTCCGCGCCTGCGTCCAACCCGTCGACCCTTTCGCTCCAGCCATCGCGGGCCGTGAGGATCAGCACAGGTGTCTTGATACCCGCACTGCGCCATTCCCGTAGAACTGAAATGCCATCACGTTCCGGCAATCCAATATCGAGGATGATCATGTCATAAGGTTCTGTTGCGCCCAGATGCAAAGCTTCCAGGCCGCTGTTCACAATGTCTACGACCCGACCTTCAGCGTTCAACAGTTTCTTGATCTGCTCGCAAAGGTGCGGTTCGTCTTCTGCCAGTAAGACTCTCATACTTAGGAATTATAGGCGTGCGTATGGCAGTTTAACCATTACTTTTTACCACCACCGTTTCCGCCAGAATTGCCGCCGCCATTTCCACCAGAGTTGCCACCACCGTTGCCTCCGGAATTGCCACCACCGTTACCTCCGGAATTGCCTCCACCATTGCCGCCAGAATTGCCGTGACCGCCACCGCTGTTCCCACGGTTGCCGCTTTGACCCCCGTTTGCGTTGGCAGAAGACTTGCCTTGAGATTTCGCATTGGCCGAGTTTCCGGGCGCAGATTTCGCCGCTTCTGAGATTTGTTTGCCGATCGTGGACCTGTTGGAAACGACGACGCCGGTTTTTGCGTTAACAATAACACTAACAATCTTCCCGTTCGGTTTTTTGACCAGCACGCGGTAGTAAACTTTGTCGGCCTGAAAAGCACGCGCATCAATGGGCGTTCCGCCAAAGACCTGCTCGACGCCTTTGATGACGTCCTGAAGACGGATAGCGTTGCCAGTGGTTGTCGCTTTGCGCAGCTCCGCCTGCTTCAGCTCACGAACGGCTGCATCGCCTTCTCCGGGCTGGAGAACGGCAACAAGAAACAAGATGGTCAAGAGCTTCTTCATCTTCGGCACTCTTTACTGCGCAACCACCTTAACAATCTACCGATTTCAACATGAACTGGCGATGAACGACCAGTTTGGCGTGGGTTCAATGATGATCGGTTTAGATAGCACCTGTCAGATATTGATTCCGGCTAGCGGTTTTTCGTGTGTGCTGACCGCGAAATACTCTGCCGGCCCAAATGAAACTCGCGCTCGACCTACGAGGATCGCTATGAAAACCAATTTGACCGGCGTGCTGAAGGCCTCCGCTCTCGCAATCGCAATGTTGGGCTCCACTGCTATCGTGGCGGCAGTTGCCCTTCCAGATGTGGCCTACGCCAAAGACGGCAATGGCAACGGTGGAGGCAATGGTGGCGGTAAAGGAAACGGCGGCGGTAATGGAAACAGCGACAACGCCGGAAATGGCAAAGGCAACGGCGGTGGTAATGGGGCGACCAAAAGTGGTGGTTCAAAATCCGCCGGTAAGTCGGGGCGCACAACCTCTGGCGCAAAGGGTTCGAAGTCAAAATCCTCGAAGGGAAAATCGTTCTCTTTGAAAGAGCTGTTTACCGGTAAGAAGTCCAAGAAAACTCAGACCAAGACCGCACCGGCCGCGCACGCGACAAAATCCAAGGTTCAGGTCGAGGAAACGGACCTGACCGATTCCCATAAGAAGGGGAATAAACTGGCTGCCGCACTGGGTGTCCACCCTTCAGAACTGGGTGCACTGAACGCAGCCAACGCAAGTGAGAAGGCCCTTCAGAACGCTGCACCGAATTCGCGCGTCGGTCGCATTGCAACCTATCGCGATACGGTTCTGGCTGGCGACAGCATCCGAGCTGAACTTGCCGAAAAACAAGACCTTCTGGATGATATGACCCCGCCGGATCGCTCCAGCGCCGAAATCAATGACGACCTTGAGGAAGCGCTGGCCGATGTTCAGGAAAAGCAGGACATCGTCGATGATCTCGAACAGCAGCTGGCAGACGCGGGAGGCACCGATCCTGATATCGAGGACGCTCTTCAGGACGCAAACGATGATCTGCAGGCTTCCAAAGATACCGCTGACAGCCTGAATGCCGAAAAACAGGCAGCCTTGGAATATGAGGAAGCCGTGCAAGACGTCGAAGACCTGACTGACGCCGTTGAGCAGCAGTCACTCGATGAGCGCGCGGCATTGGAAGACGCTGCGAACAAACCCGTCACCGACGAGGTCGAGGCTGCTGTAAAGGCAATGCTCGGACTGGATAGCTAACAGCTTTTGCCTTCATTCTTATGAAGTGGGCAAAAGACCGGGCCAGCTAAGTGATTACCAGCCGTTTGGCTGGCCCGACTTTCTCGTAAAGATCCTGACCGCCAGGTTGTATTGCGCGCATGCCCTACGCAAGTTGGCAAAGGTTACTGAGAAAAAATATAGCCCGCTCCAATTCGGAGCGGGCTTTATCGTTCCCTGATCATGTTGATCTGGAAATCTATCGGACGTTCTGATCTTCAGAAGTCCCGGTTCGCCTCTTCAAGTCGCTTGTTATTTACGATTTCTGTCAGTGCATTTTCGATAGGAGGGAAGCGACTGCTGCTCGAATTTGTATTGCTTGAAACTTCGCCATTCATGACGGGATTATGGGGTTGCATTGTCGCACATGCATACGGCGCAACCTCAATAGCAGTCTTGATCATGCTGTTCCCCTTCCATTCAACCGGACGTGGTTTGCCCGGCCTGTGCGATTAGTATGCCCCGAACCAGTTGAACACTCAGAGAATACATTGTTCACATTATGTTAATGTTGTCGCGAAATCATGAACAAAGACTAAGCCGTTAACAAAAAAGAATAATTCCTTCTATTGTATCTGCGATCAAGTGGGACGAACAGAAAAATCAGGCGAACTCCCCCTACTCCGTAGGGTTGTTTCCCCGCACGAAAGTGGCAGATCGTCAAAGCGAACGAGTCAGATTCCCTACACCGCAATAGAGGGCAAAATTGCGGCCGAAAAAAAGAAACTTACAAAACAGCCGACGAAATTACGACACAGTTCAGCAGTTATTCGACCGGCGTGGCACGACAAAAGGCGAGACCATGACGGCGGATAGATCCAAAAAAGATCAAGGAAAGGTCTTCAGACCGTCCTGGTAGCAATCCATTCGGTTCGCTAACCCGCAATCTGAGCAAAACCCCTGTCAGCATCAACGCTTCGGTTTAACAGATGCAAAAGCTCGATCTGGCTCGTTGCCCCTGTCTTGGAAAATATGGAACTTAAGTGCGAACGAACCGTCGTCGGGCCAATGGACAAAGTCTCCGAGATTGTCTTCACTGTCATTCCCTCTTTCATCATCGCACATACCCGAAACTCGCATCTGCTGAGTTCGGCTGGGTTATTTGGATCAAGGATTGGAACGAAGCGATTGTTGCTGTCGTATCTGGACCGGTGACCCCGAAGAACTTCGGAATTGGCAGCAACCGTTCCGGGTAAGCGTTTACTCCAGCCAGATGAAAGTGTTGGAGCCAGCGCACTTATCAGATCAAGTTCGAAGGTCTGCGGGCGAATACTGTAATGAAGCTCGATGTAATCGACCTGCGCCCCGGCTACGTCCAGCGGAATCAGGATAACCTCCACCAGCCCTTCAGGCTTTTGAGGCCGATAATGGGACATTGGTGATGCGTCGGAAAACACCAGGTCTGATAGTTTCCAGACTGAACCCGCTCTTGCAGTTGATATACACTCCCCAATAACCAGTTCGGCCTGCGTTTGCGGCTGTGAAGGCCAGATTTTTCCCAGCTGAACACAACAGCGCGCAATGTGCTTTGCCTTCCAACCTTTTTTCTGCGTTCTGACTATTAGAACCGCATCAGCATTTACCAGGCGCATTAAACAATTTACGGATCGAGACAAGGAGCCATTACCGCACAGGGCCTGAGTCCACTCCACTACGAAGTCCAGACTCTCCCTCGCCTGAGCGCTCTTTAAAAAACTAACACTCATAACAATTAACCATTCAACCAAACAGACCGACCAAACAAACAGGTTCGGATTACAACAACTAACTTGTGCCCCTTACGCAGCCACAGCAACCGGAATTATCTGGCTTGTCTGCGCGGAAAGTTTTCAAACAAATACTACTACAAAACTTTATCTATCTGTTTTTAATGTGTTTTTATGAACCATATCACCAACAATCGGCACGGGACCAATCCGCGATTGCCTGACCGTTCAGTAAAAATCAACAACCATCCTGCTCACAATTGCGACCCGACTCAATTCATTGTTTCGAAAAAAGGCGATTCGCCGTATGTTAATAGGTTGTTAATGCAGGGTTAAAAGTAATCTCCCATAGAAGTTATTACTTTAAAATCTTTCAATCTTTGATTGTATTTCAGTTACCTTTGAAGGAGGTCACGCATCTCCTGCGATTCTATTCTGATTCCCGAGCTAATGCATTTTCGCCTGGCTTGCGCTCAAGAATATGGAGCGCTGAAAACGTCTAACCTATTTGGGGGAAATAATGACTAAATTCATGAAGAAGTTTGTTAAGAATGAAAGCGGTGCAGCAATTGTCGAATATGGCCTGGCTCTTTTGGTCGTGGCGTCGATTGCAGTTGGCGCATTCTCGTACCTGGGCACCACCACCAACACAAACGTGACTGGTGCATGCGCTGCTCTGGGTAGCGCGACCTGCTGACCCAAACACACTTACCAAAATACTGAACTCTGCGCCGCCGTGCCACTGTTGCGGCGCAGAGTTCACCGCCAGGAATTTCGCGAAAGCAAGACGACCGAAGTTCCATATTTCAGAACGTAATTGTTGGAGAGAGTGATGCGTATCAGGCCAATCATTTCTACACTGTTTGGAATTGCGATAGCGTCCGGTTCCGTTTACCTGGCGAAAGATCACATTCAGTTTAAGACAAGCACTGCCGGTGTCTCGCCAGATGCCGATCTGGTTGAGATCTATGTGGCCCGATCAGAAATTGCTTTTGGTCAAACGATCGAAGCGCACGACGTCACAATTCATCCCTGGCCGCGCGAGGCGCTCCCGGCCGGAGTTTTCACGGATATTGATGTACTTGTTCCAAACAATCGCCGTCAGCTGCGGCGCGCCAAGGGCCGGTTCTATCCCGGCGAAGTAATGCTTCTTTCCAAGGTTTCGAACTTTGGTGAAAAAGTCACCCTAGTTCAAAAGTTGGGGGAAAACACACGCGCCATGGCAATCGAGGTCGATGCTGTAACGGCCGTGGGCGGTTTTGTTACCCCGGGCGATCACGTTGATATCGTCTTGACCCAAGGTGCCAAGCATGACCTGCGCGCGGTCACCATCTTGCAGAATATTCGCGTCATTGGCGTAGACCAGCAGTCGGAAGAATTAAGCGATCAGCCTGAGGTCGCCCGCACGATCACAGTGGAAGTGACCCCGCAGCAAGGTCAACGTCTGGCCCTGGCTCAAAAGGCCGGAACCCTGAGCCTTACACTGCGCACCCTGGACAGCGTCGAGGATGAGCCCATGGAGATGGTTCGCCTGCGCGATCTGCTGCAGGAGGAAGGACCTGCAGAAAAGGTTGATATTCAACCCACTGTAAAGCTGCGCCGGGGAACCGAGACCGAGGTTGTGACCATCCAGCGGCAACAGGAAGAAGCGGAACAGGAAACAGAAGCCGCGCCCGCCGCCAAATTGCAACCTGATACCCCAAAAGATGCGCACCTTGCGCCGGCGTCCGCGATGCCGCGCGTCAAACCCCGCATTCGCCCAATCACAGTCAGTCAGACACCTGGTCAATAAGTTCAGCCATGCGAGCACATGCAATCATATCCGCATTCGCCCAAGAGGAGAACGGCACCGTCGCGATCCTGTGGGGCACAGCTTTGGTCGCATTCCTCGGGTTCTTTGCGATCACGCTGGACGTTGGCCGGTTGAATTCGACACATGCAGAGCTGCAGTCATTTGCCGACAACGTGGCTTTGGCCGCAGCGGGAGAGTTGGACGGCCAACCAGACGCGATTACACGCGCCACAAATGCAGCAGCAAATCTTGTCAGCGACAGCCAGACCTTCGCGAACGGGGCAACCACGCTTTCAGGATCGTCGGATTATACCCTCTTGTTTCACTCGGCGCTTCCGGCATCGGATCTGACCCCGCTTGGCGCAGATATTACAACTGATCCACGGAAGGCCAGGTTCGCGCAAGTCGTGTTGACACCCAAATCCCTGACGATGAGCCTGGCTTCGGCGCTGGACAAAATGCTTGGTGGGGCTGGGTTTTCTGCTGCCAGCGTTTCAGCCGAGGCAGTGGCCGGATACTCGAAAGCGGCGTGCGATATCTCACCCCTGATGTTCTGCCTGCCCCCGAATTGGGAATCCACTTTGACTGTGGGCGACCAGATCCTGTTGCGCAGCGGCGGCAACGGAACGGCCTGGGGACCGGGTAACTTCGGCTTTATTGATCTGGCGAATTTCCAAGACAGCTCGGGTGTGTGTGCCGACGAAGGGGGCAATAAACTGGCCTGTCTGATCGCGGCGCAAAGCCAGATCACCCAATGTGTTCTGACCAATGGTCTGAACACCGAACCCGGCCAGAAAAACGGCATTACCAATGCTGCATTCAACGTCCGCTTTGACATCTACCGCTCGGTTCTCAACGGTGAGAAAAACAACATCGATTTCGCGCCCGCACCAAATGTGATCAAGGGGATTGAAAGCAACGGTGGCGGCGCTTGCATTCAGGGAAATGAACAGACGACCCCTGATACAACTGGTCTGGGGCGCGACCTGTGCATGACTGCGGGCACATGCGGCGGAAACAACCGTTTCGGCGACGGCAACTGGGATCGAACCGGATACCTTAATCGAAACCACGATCTGGCAGATGGGATTGCCGACGGCATAGGCAGCGACTCGCATCTGCCCGCGCTGTCCGGGTCGGATACCGTTTTCGCCGGGACGCGGTACGGAATGTATTTGAGGGAAATAGCCTACGGAAATACAAACCCTCACGCGCCGCCGAACGCAAACTCCATTCTGGACCCTTCGCTTGCTGAAACCGGACGCCCGATGTGTTCCAGCCAGATGTCCGAAGACCCGGCGCGGCGCGTTGTTACGGCTGCTGGTGTTGATTGCGCGCAAAACCCGGTTTCCGGTTCGACTACCGGAGTTCCAGTCACAAAATTTGTTGCCGTGTTCCTGACTGAACCGGTGGGTGATGACGGCGGCTCGCCCGCCAGTTTCGACATCCACGGAGAGGTCGTCGGTTTCCCCGATGTGACCGGTGTTGGCAGCGGCGGCAACGGGTTCGGCGGCATCTTTCGCGACGTCGTACAGTTGTATCGATAGGGGCAGAGTGTTCATGTGTATTCGCCTCAGATCCCCTTTCAAACGCTTCGCCAAAAACGAAGATGGTGCGATCCTTGTCGAGTTTGGCCTTGTCATGCCGATTATGCTGCTGCTGTTGGCAGTAACCCTGGAATCCGCACGCCTTATGTGGTCGTACCAGTCGGTCATTGCCGGGGTCCGGGATGCCAGCCGATACATGTCGCGCGTCACGCCCTCGGATATCTGTTCGTCTGGCGGAACAGTCGCGGGGCTCAGCACAACTCTGAAAGGGATTGTCGAGCGTGACATTCACGGCAACAGCCTGTTTCCGCCCAGCATAACCGTCAACTCGGTAACGCCCAGCCTGACCTGCGTGTCCGGTACGTATCGTATGAACCCGGCGCCTGTCGGTCAGGTAAGCGCCAATATCACCGTTCAGTTTCCGCTAGGGGGCATTCTGAAGCTTTTCGGCAGCGGTGCGTCATCGATAACCACCGACGTCGCTGACACATCGCGGATATTTGGCCAATGACATGGTTGCGGAATAATCGCGCCACCTGGCGCCAGGTCGCGGACAAGGTGCTGCGCGACCAAAATGGTGGGGTTCTTGTTGAATTTGCCGTGGTGGTGTCCCTGTTTTCCTTCCTGTTCCTGGCATTGCTGGACTTTGGTCGGCTATCATACAGCGGAGTGAACGCGCAGAAGGCGGCACAGCTGGCGGCGCGCATCGCTGTGGTGCGCCCTGCGGCGTGTCCGGGTGTGCCACAAACCCACACGCGGGGAACATCCGCGTTGTCCCCTCGCTTTGGCACCCCATGCAGTGCGTCGGCTGGCGTATGTGCCGACCCGGTAACGCCACCTTGTGTGGGTGACGCCACCAACACCACAGCATCTGAAATCTGGGGGCGCATCAACCCGTTGCTGCCCCCCGGCACGACGATTGACGCCTTGCAGTTTTCCTATGATTTCAATTCTAATCTGGGCTTCCTGGGTGGCCCTTACACACCCATGGTCACGGTTGAGCTGAACCTGAATGATTTTCAGTTCGTGTCGCCGCTGGCCGCGCTTGCAAACGCCGCAGGCGCGACCAGCAGCACAATTCCTTCAACAGCCGGGTTTTCCAATTTCAGCGTTTCGCTGCCTGCCGAAGACCTAGCATCAGGAGAGTCAGGTTAATGGTTAAGAACGTTTCTAGTCTCAATTCACATTCCGTCATGCTTGTATCTGAAAGCGAAACCGTCGCTCAGGTGGTCGCCAATGCCTTTCCCGCCGGTCAAAACAACGAAATCTCCGAGAATGCGGGTTCGTTCAAAGCGTTGAACGGTACGGCGCGCAATCTGGCATTCAAGCATGACCTGGTTATTTTCGAAATCGACCCCTGCGACGCGGGCGAGGTTCTGGCCGTCAAAGACCTCCTGACCCATCGGCAAGATGACACCTTATTTGTCGCGCTGACGCAGAATGACGTTTCGATCTCGGTCGCCCGCGAGTTGCGGAAAATCGGCATCGACGAAGTTCTGCCCCTGTCCATTGATGAGGATGGGCTGAAAGCTGCGGTAGCAGAAAAAATCTCCTCCCGATCACTTCCGCAGGGATTCATTCAAAATGGTCCCTCTGCCCTTGGCACCGTCATTCCGGTTGCAAAATCCCGCGGTGGGATCGGAGCGTCAACGGTCGCGGTAAACCTTGCCTGCTCGCTGGTGGGCGGGAAAGGATCCTTCCTGAGGAAAAAGGCGAAAAACCGCGTCGCGCTTCTGGATTTTGATCTGCAATTCGGAAACGCGAACGTGTTTCTCGATCTTGAAGATAACGGGGGATGCCTCCAACTCATCGAAAATCAGGAAGAGCCGGATGATCATTTCCTGACGTCGATCCTTCAGAACCACGCGCTCGGTATTGATGTGTTGTGCGCGCCCGCGCCGTTGGTTCCGCTTCAGTCCATACGACCGGGCCTGATCGAAGGGATGCTCGACCTGCTTCAGCGCCGGTACGATTATGTTGTCATCGACCTGCCCTGTGCCGTTGTGGAATGGGTCGAACCCATTTTCAAACGCGCGAACCAACTGGCGCTGGTAACTGACACCACGGTTCCATGCGTTCGCCAGACCCGGCGCCTGATCGATTTCTATCGCGAGGCGAACGTGGCCCTGCCGGTCGAGGTTGTCGTGAACCGCGAGCGGAAGACGTTGATCAAACCTGCACATGTTCGCGAGGCTGAAAAGGTGCTGGAAACGAAACTGAAGCACTGGCTGCCGGACAATCCCAAGATTGCGCGAAACGCGGTCGATCTGGGACGACCGATTGTGGACATGAAGCCGCATTCGGACCTTGGCAAGGCCCTGACGAAACTGGCTGCGTCCATGTCCGAAGGCACCCGGCCAGCCGCACAAAAAACTGTATAATGGGAGATCGCCGTGTTTAACGAGTACAAATCACGCCGGGCCGCGTCCAAGTCGAATGTGTTGGTTCTGGAACGGCCAATCGAGGTACCAATATCCAAGGCAACACCAGAACCGGTGGACGTTGACCTGCAAGCGCATCTGGAGCTTAAAAGTCGCCTGCACAGCGAGCTTCTCGACCGTCTGAACCTGTCTGTGATCGACAAGGTCGAACGATCCGAACTGAAACGTCAGATCGCTGCGCTGGTTACCGGGCTGATCGAGGCCGAACGCCTTCATTTACGGTCCGAGGCATTTACAGCCCTTGTTGATGAACTCATTCACGAAGTGATGGGTCTGGGCCCGCTGGAACCTCTTCTGGAAGACCCGACCATCAACGACATTCTCGTCAACTCTTATGATCAGGTCTACGTGGAACGCTTTGGCCTGCTCGAGCAATCGTCCGTGCGCTTTCGCGACGAACGCCATCTGCTTCGGATCATTGACAAAATCGTCAGCCGGGTCGGCCGTCGTATCGATGAATCCCAGCCATGGGTCGATGCGCGTCTGGAGGACGGAAGCCGGGTCAACGCGATTATTCGCCCGTGTTCAGTTGATGGACCGGCGTTGTCGATCCGCAAATTCTCGCGCAATCCCCTGACCATCGACAAGCTGGTCCAGCGGGACAGCATGAACGAACAGGCAGCCAAGCTACTGGCTGCGCTGGTCGAAGCCAGGCTGAACATTCTGATTTCGGGCGGTACCGGTTCCGGCAAGACAACAATGCTGAACGCCGTTTCATCCTTTATCGACGGCAAGCAGCGTATCGTGACAATCGAAGATGCGGCCGAACTTCAGTTACAGCAAAGCCATGTCGTTCGCTTGGAAACCCGTCCCCCCAACTCGGAAGGTCAAGGGGTGATCACGCAGCGGGATCTGGTGCGCAACGCGCTCAGGATGCGGCCTGACCGCATTATTGTCGGCGAAGTCCGTGGTTCCGAATGCTTTGACATGCTTCAGGCCATGAATACAGGACATGACGGCTCCATGACGACCGTACATGCGAACTCGGCCCGCGATGCACTCAGCCGGGTCGAACAGATGGTGACGATGCTGGGGGCGGATTTGCCCGTCAGAACCATCCGGTCTCAAATCGCCTCGGCCATTCAGATCGTCCTGCAACTCAGCCGTCTGAGCGACGGGACACGCAGGGTTGTCAGTATTTCCGAAATCACGGGCATGGAAGACGACACGATCACGATGCAGGACATCTTTGTCTTCAAACGCCGTGGCAAGTCTGAGAATGGCGACGTTCTGGGAGAATTCCTGCCAACCGGAATACGGCCAAAATGCTTCGACCAGCTGGTAGCGGCTGGTGTTGATGTGGACACCAACATGTTTATTCACGGGGCAACGGCATCATGATTGACTTTCAGCCCAATACACTGAACATCCTGATCTATATTTCGATTTTTCTGGGAATTCTGCTCGCCTACGAAGGCGTTCACCAGCTTCTGGCGCGCAAGGAAACGCATGGCGAGGCCAGAAACCGCCGTATGAAACTGATCCAGAACGGGGCTTCGACGGATCAGGTGTTGCAGCTGCTCCGCGATCCGGCGATGCTGGCTGCTGGTGAAAAAGCCGGGCTGATTACGCGGTTTCGCCGTCTGCTTGTGCAAGCTGGTGTGGCGGTCAACCCGATTTGGGTGGTTCTCGCCGTCTCCCTTCTGGTTTTGATGATCTTTTTCGGGGCCTCCCGGTTCCTTGCCCTGGAACTGGCGGTCATTCTGAGCGCAGTTTTCGGCCTCATCAGCCCGATCATCCTGCTGGTCGCCGTGAAAGACGCCCGCGCGAAGAAACTGACGAAACAACTGCCTGACGCGTTAGACCTGATGGCCCGGGGGCTGAAAGTGGGCCACCCCGTCGCGGTGACGGTTGGAAACGTTGCCTCTGATCTACCGGATCCGATCGGGTCAGAGTTTGGCATCATCAAAGACCAGATCAACTATGGTGATGACGTCGCGACCGCCTTTCACGACTTTGCGCAACGGGTCGGAACAGAGGATGCAAAATACCTTGCCGTAAGTATCGGCATTCAGCATGGAACCGGCGGCAACCTGTCTCGCGTTCTAAGCATTCTGTCCCAGACCATCCGGGACCGGCACACGATGCAAAAGAAGATCAAGGCAATCTCTGCCGAAGGTCGCCTGAGCAGCCTTATCCTCACGATTTTGCCGGTCATCATTTATCTTTCGATCGAGGTCTCCTCGCCAACATTTTACGGCGACGTACGCAGCGATCCGCTGTTTCCGTATTTCGCCCAGGTGATCATTGGCCTGACAGTTGCCCAGGGTTTCATCCTGAAGCGACTGGTTAAATTCAGATTCTAAAGGGAATTGGGATATGGATATTCTTCAGGACATACTAAACGATCCGCGCGTCACACCGCAGTTGATCCTGTTGGTCGGAATCGCCCTTAGTGTTTTTTTTGTCGTCATGGGCCTTTCCGGATTTACGGCCAGTGAAAACACGGCAGCACGCCGCATGCGCGTTGGGACGGTATCACAAGGGCATGGGCAGGATTTTGACCTTATCCAGGGTGACAACAGCGACCCGCACGGGTTGCTGAAGGCCTTTGTCCCGTCGTCAAAACGCGAACGCTCCAAGATCGGCAAGCTTTTGAAACAAGCCGGAATTCGGCAAAAGCACGCCATTCGCACATATTATACCTTTCGGGTCGTCCTGGGGTTTGTGTTGCCTGCCGCGTTCGTGGCAACCATGGCTTTGCCAATCGAAACGCAAGTTCAGTTAGGGATCGCCGACCTTTTGCAGGGTGTTACGTGGGTTAACACAATGCAGGTCGTGACGGCACTGATGGTCTTGGGCTTTTATGGCCCGGCACTGTGGTTGCGCCGTCGAATAAAGAAACGCCGCCGGGCCATCGAACACAGCCTGCCAAACGCGCTCGACCTGTTGCAAGTCGCCATCGAGGCCGGGCTGGGCTTTGACGCGGCGATGATCCGGGTCTCGCATGAAATGGCCAAAGCAGCTCCGGAAATCTCGCAGGAGTTTTCGGTTCTTCAACTGGAGTTGCAGGCAGGCAAAGAACGTCAGGCCGCCTTTCTGGATATGGCGAACCGGGTCGGTATCGACGAGATGAATTCGTTCGCGAACGCCTTTTTGCAATCCAACCAGTACGGAACCAGCATATCCGCGTCATTACGCCGGTTCGCCACTGACATGCGGCTTGACCGAGAGCTTCGCGCCCAGGAGAAGGCAAACCGTCTGCCTGTGCAGATGTCTGCCGTGATGGCCATATGCATGATGCCTGTCCTATTGCTGATTTGTCTGGCGCCAATGCTGATCCGGTGGGTCAACATGTTCGGGCAAGGGTAACGCAGCGACAATGGTGTTCGCATAGCTGAATGCCCGGGAAACAGCGGACCTTAGGGGGGTCCGCTTTTCTTTTGTTCCAACAGCTCTCGACTCCGGGCCAAGGGTCGGGCTATCAGCCCGAAACATCATTTCATCGCCGAGGTCCTGCCATGATCCCCAGTTCTTTTCCCGATAGCACTGAAATCGCTCGCCTGACGGCCCGGATGCTGCTGGAGATCAAGGCTGTCCACTTCAACGCGCGCGAGCCGTTCACGCTGGCGAGTGGCCTTCCCAGCCCGACCTATATCGATTGCCGCAAGCTGATCTCCTACCCGCGCATTCGTTCCACGCTGATGGATTTTCTGACCGTCACGGTAATGCGGGACGCGGGTTTTGAAGCCTTTGACAACATAGCGGGCGGCGAAACTGCGGGCATCCCCTTTGCCGCGATGGTGGCCGAACGTATGGCGCTGCCGATGACCTATGTGCGCAAGAAGCCCAAAGGTTATGGGCGCAACGCGCGTATTGAAGGCGCAATGAGCGAAGGCGAACGCGTGTTGCTGGTCGAGGACCTGACCACCGATGGTGGTTCGAAACTGTCCTTCGTCGATGCAATCCGCGAGACCGGTGCCACCTGCGGGCATACGGCTGTGATCTTTTACTACGGTATCTTCCCCGAAACCGAGAAGACGCTGAGCGACCATGGTGTGAAGCTGCATCACCTTTGCACGTGGTGGGATGTTCTGGCCGAGGCTAAGGCGCAAAAAGCCTTTGATCAGGAAACACTTGACGGGGTCGAGGCGTTTTTGAACGACCCGCGTGGCTGGCAGGACGCGAACAAAGACTGACGTTGCGCAAACCGTTTCTCATTCAGAAACATTACGAGTAAGCCCAACGCTCCATCCACAACATGTTGACGAGACCCTGCCCCATCCTGCAATATGATGGGGCGGGAAGATATGCACAGGCTATCCCCAGAAAACATACAATTTGCGCCGACTCAGGGCGCTGCGTTATGGCCTCTGTCCAAGGGGCAAGAGAACAGCAATGAACGAGATCAGCAGTATCGAGCAGGCAGCGGCAAAGATCCAGAACGCTGAAACCATGCCGCATTCCATTGAGGCTGAACAGCAGCTTCTGGGTGCCATTCTGACGAACAACGACCTTTACGACCGGGTCGCTTCGATCATTGGGTCCGAGCATTTCTATGACCCGGTTCATGCCCGCATTTATGAGGTCGCCGCTGCACGCATTGCAAAGAACACGCTGGCCTCGCCTGTGACGTTGAAATCCTTCATGGCCGAGGATGAGGGCCTGAAGGAACTGGGCGGACCCGCCTATCTTGTCAAACTGGCCGGCGCGTCGATCAGTGCCTTTGCGGTACATGATTACGCCCAGATGATCTATGACCTCGCCATCCGGCGCGAGTTGATCCGCTTGGGCCGCGACATCTCCGACAAGGCCGCGCGGGTTGATGTAGCCAGCGAACCGAAAGAACAAATCGTCGAGGCCGAGCAACAGCTTTATCAGCTTTCCGAGCAGGGCCAGACCGAACAGGGGTTCCAGTCCTTCCTCAAGGCGGTCACAGAAGCCGTCAATGTTACCAACGAAGCCTACCAGCGCGGTGGCGGCATGGCTGGAATCTCGACCGGTCTGGTCGATCTCGACAAACAACTGGGTGGTCTTCACCCCTCGGACCTGATCATTCTCGCGGGTCGTCCGTCGATGGGGAAAACCTCGCTGGCGACCAACGTGGCCTTCAACGTGGCTAAAGCATACAAACGCGGTCTGAAACCGGATGGTTCCGAAGGCGCGATTGACGGCGGGGTCGTCGGCTTTTTCTCACTTGAGATGAGCGCCGAACAGCTGGCCGGGCGCGTTCTGGCTGAGGCGTCCGAAATCTCCAGCCACAAAATCCGTCAGGGCGACATGACCGAGGCCGAATTCCGCCGTTTCGTGGATGCGGCCAAAGAACTTGAAGCCTGCCCGCTTTTTATCGACGACACGCCCGCCCTTCCGATTTCTCAGCTTGCCGCCCGCGCGCGCCGGTTGAAACGCACGCATGGGCTGGACCTGCTGGTGATCGACTATCTGCAACTGTGCCGCGGCATGTCCGACAATCGGGTTAACGAGATTGCCGAGATTTCGATGGGCATGAAAGCAATCGCCAAAGAACTGAACATTCCGGTGATTGCCCTGTCGCAGCTTTCCCGCCAAGTCGAAAACCGCGACGACAAACGTCCACAGCTGTCTGACCTGCGTGAATCAGGCTCGATCGAACAGGACGCCGATGTAGTGATGTTCGTGTTCCGCGAAGAATACTACAAAGAACGTGAAAAACCCGGCGATCACGAGCTTGAGAAGATGGAAGAATGGAAGCAGGCCATGGAACGCCTGCACGGCAAGGCCGAGATTATCGTTGGCAAACAGCGCCACGGTCCAATCGGCACGGTCGAGCTGTCATTCGAGGCGCAATTCACCCGGTTTGGCAATCTGGTCAAGCCCTGGCAGCAGGGTGGCGAGATCGAAGGTTATTGATCGCGAAAGGACAGCCTTGCCTGGGTTTTCCTGACCTTCATTTGATTGCTGGCAAAGCAAAAAAGGTTCTCTGAACCTTTCGCGCCATTCAGGATCTAGCGCTCGAACCGAGAATGGGTCCGCCCGCCTGTTTTCTGACAGATTGAACTCCGCACTCACCAAAGCGTCGGATTGTTCAACGCAGACACGCATAGCGACGGGCCGCTAAGTGGCGCAAGGGCCTGACCATCCAGCGACTGCCCCAGCCAGCCATGCGGATGGCTCAGCTTCAGCGGCGGTTGTGCAGTGGCCTCAGAAATCTGTTCAAAACCTGTTTTTCGATAGTAAGCGGGATCACCGTAGGTGAGCGCCACGTTCACGCCTGTTGTCCGCAGGCAATCCAGACCAAACGCGATCAAAGCCTGTCCAATCCCGGCTTTTTGCTTGTCTGTTCTGACAGCCATTGGCGACAGGATAAAAACCCGGCGCGCATCCTGTGGAAACAGCATTCGGGAAAAGATGGCACAGCCGAGCAACACCTGATCGCGTCGCGCGGTGCACACCATCAGATCCTGTGGTGGGGTGGTATCGATCAACTCTTGCACGAAAGCTTCGATAACAGCCCCCTCGTCCGGGCTTTCCGACGCCGAAAAAACTTCTGAGAAAAACCGGGCTGTTTCGGACGGGTCCGGCGTTTGATCGGTATAAAAATCCATGATTTCCTCGGCATATGCCGCAGCACCGTTTATTGCCGCGATGGGACGATCTTGTTCACAAGATCACTTTAACACCTATGTGAAGACAATCCTGAAAACGGCTTAACACAGCAGTAAGTCGCCAAAATGTCTGCTTTTTGGGTGTTTTCCGCCGTATCTGTCGTTTGATGGGTGCAATCTGTCGCGGAAAAAGCCCTTTCCCTCTTGACCTTGGACGGCGCAATGTCATGAACAGTCCCATGAGTACTGCACGTTTGACGATCAATCTTCAGGCACTCGCCAGAAACTGGCGGGCACTCGACGCGAAAACCGGGGTCGAAACCGGCGCCGTTGTCAAGGCGGATGCCTATGGGCTGGGCGCAGGACCTGTCAGCGACACGTTGGCAGAAGAAGGCGTTCGCAAGTTTTTCGTGGCTGCCGCAGAAGAAGGCACAACCGTTCGCGAGGCAGTTGGCCCCGGCTCGATGATTTTCGTTTTTTCTGGACATATGGAGGGCGATGCCGATCTGCTGCGCGGCAACGACCTGATACCGCTGATCAACTCGCCGGAACAGTTTCAACGCCACACAGAAGCCCTGCCCGACCACCCGTTTGGTATCCAACTGGACAGTGGCATGAACCGGCTTGGTCTTGAACCTGCCGACTGGGCAGAGTTGCGCTCCAAAGCCGAAGCCTTGAACCCGGCGCTCATCATGTCTCATCTGGCCTGCTCGGACGAGCCGGACCATCCGATGAACCAGCAACAACTGAAAACCTTCCGCGAGATGACTGATGGGGTCGCCGCGCCGCGCTCTCTGGCAGCGACGGGCGGGATGCTTTTGGGGCCTGAGTTTCATTTCGATTTCTGTCGCCCAGGCATCGGCCTTTACGGCGGCATGCCCTTTGCCGGTGCAAAACCGGTCGTAACCGTTGACCTTCCCGTCATTCAGGTGCGTAGGTTGGCCGTGGGCGAGACCGTGGGTTACGGAAACACCTGGGTGGCGCGACGGCCATCCCGGATCGCCACTGTTGCTGCCGGCTATGCAGATGGCCTGCATCGCGCCATTGGCGGCGGCATCGACACATTTGCGGGCGACCAACCCTGCCCGGTTGTTGGACGTATCTCGATGGACCTGATCACCGTGGACGTCACAGACCTGCCGAAAGACCCGGAGCGTCTGCGCATTCTCAACGGTCATCAAACCGTTGATGATCTGGCCGAGGCCGCTGGTACGATCGGCTATGAAATCCTGACATCAATGGGCAATCGCTATTCGCGGGGCTACGTCGAATGAACCCAATCAGCGCGCTGGGGGGGCTGGGCCGCACCGTGCTGGGCCTGCTTGCGGCCTTTGGCCGGGTGGCCCTGTTCGCGCTTGATGCAGTGTCGCACATCTTGCGCCCGCCTTTCTATCCGCGTGAATTCGGGATGGCCCTGCTGAATATCGGCTGGTTGTCCCTGCCCGTCGTCGGCCTGACCGCCATTTTCACCGGCGGCGCGCTGGCCTTGCAAATCTATGCGGGCGGTGCGCGGTTCAACGCCGAAGCCGTCGTGCCCCAGATTGTCGCCATCGGCATGGTGCGAGAACTTGGCCCGGTGCTGGTCGGCCTGATGATCGCCGCGCGCGTGACCTCGTCCATCGCGGCCGAGATCGCCACGATGAAAGTGACCGAACAGATTGACGCTCTGGTCACGCTCTCCACTCATCCGATGAAATACCTTACTTCTCCGCGTGTACTGGCCGCCCTGATCACCGTGCCTGCGCTGGTCGCCGTAGGTGACGTTATCGGGATTGCGGGCGGGTACACTGTCGCCACGCAGAACCTGGGCTTCAACCCGGCGGCGTATCTGAAAAACACCGTCGATTTCCTTGAGATGCGCGACATTGTATCGTCTCTGGTCAAAGGCGCGGCCTTTGGCGTGATCGCGGCTATCATGGGTTGCTATTACGGCATGAACTCGGGCCGCGGCGCACAGGGTGTCGGTCGCGCAACCAAAGGGTCGGTCGAGGCCGCAGCCGTGTTGATCCTCGCCGCAAACTTTGTTCTCACAGGGGTGTTTTTCTCACTATGATCCGGATGGAGAACGTAGAAAAAGCCTTTGGTGACAACCACGTATTGCGTGGAATGAATCTTGAGATTCCCAAAGGAACCTCGATGGTCATCATCGGCGGCTCGGGCACCGGGAAATCTGTTGCCCTGAAATGTATCCTGGGTCTGATCAAACCCGACAACGGCATGATCTATGTCGACGGCAAAGACGCGTCCAAAGGCGACCGCGACGCGTTTCTGGCGCGGTTTGGCATGCTGTTTCAGGGCGGTGCGCTGTTCGACTCGCTGACCGTCTGGCAGAACGTCGCCTTCCGCCTGCTGCGTGGATCCCTGAAACGCCCCACCGAAGAAGCGCGCGAGATCGCAATCGAAAAACTGCGCCGCGTGGGCCTGAAATCGGACGTGGCGGACCGCTTTCCGGCAGAACTGTCAGGTGGCATGCAAAAACGCGTGGGCCTTGCCCGCGCCATCGCCGCCGAGCCCGAGATCATCTTTTTTGATGAACCCACCACGGGCCTCGACCCGATTATGTCCGGCGTCATCAACGACCTGATCCGCGAAATCGTGACAGAGATGGGCGCCACCGCGATGACCATCACCCACGACATGAGTTCCGTCCGCGCCATTGCCGACAACGTGGCGATGCTGCACGGAGGCGTCATTCAGTGGACTGGACAAGTCGGTCAAATGGATGCCTCGGGTGATCCTTATGTGGAACAGTTTATCAGCGGGAGTGCCGAGGGGCCGATTGAGGCGGTGCGGTGACCGGCGTCGTCTCAATCGCTGAATTGTCTTTACCTGTCAAAGAACTTGGCATCTATTATTGTGCTGGAGTTGGATTTGCTTCTTCCGGTGTCCTTCCCGGTCTCATGTCATCATCCGGCACACGCGAGAGGTACTCGGACGCGGTCGCTTCGTTCAGACGACAGAAATTTGGCTGGGGCGCCGAAGCTCGTCATGCCGAGGCGACAAAGGACGGTTCTCTACTAATAAGTGTTCTTACCTGGGCATTCCTGGCCGCCACGATTTTCTTGCTGTGGTATCTGATGAATAAGCTACAGAATCCCGTTGCGAATATAGTCGTCGGAATCTCGTTTTTTGTGTTGGCTATCAAAACCAGACATAACTTCCGAAAGCGCTGGACCGGCAGTATGCTTGAGTATGACTGCGGCAGCCTCGCGTTCACACTTCTTCTGTTTGTAACTGGCATGTAGATTTGCCCCTCCGCCTCGCCACCCTCTCGCTCCTGATCCTCTACCCCATCGCGTGGTTCGCCCCGCTGATGCGCGCAGGGTTTCTGCCGATCTTTGGCCTCAGCGAAATCAGCGTCATCACCGGCCTCCAGTCCCTGTGGAAATCTGACATCTTCCTTGCGCTGATCGTCACCATTTTCGCCCTTTTCGCCCCCTACATCAAAACCATCGGCACGGCGCTGATCCAATGGAACCTGCTGGATGCCCGTGTGCAGCCTGCGCTCAACATCCTCGGCAAGCTGGCGATGGCCGACATATTCCTGATCGCGCTATACATCACGCTGGCCAAAGGCATTTCTTACGCCACTGTTGAGACCGCATGGGGTCTTTACCTGTTCACCGCCTGCATCCTTGCCTCCATCGCTTTGGGCATTCTCACCGAACGCCAATGCAAAACCATCGCCCAGACATAGGGCGCTGACGACGAGGAAAGCCCTGCAAGGGCTTGAAGAACCGCCCGTCCTCGGGCACCAAGACGTCATGGCAAAACCAACCTTCTCCTGCTCCGCCTGCGGCGCATCCCATTCCCGCTGGTCGGGCCGCTGCGACGGGTGCGGCGAGTGGAACTCGATCATACAGGATGTGCCCCTGTCGGCAGGCCCAGCCAAGAAATCGCTGGGCTCGAAACGCGGGCGGTCGATGACGCTCACCGACCTGTCGACCGAGGAAACCCCGCCGCCCCGCACGCTCTGCGGAGTGGAAGAGCTGGACCGAGTGCTTGGTGGCGGGCTTGTTCCTGCATCTGCCCTGTTGGTGGGCGGCGACCCCGGCATCGGTAAATCCACCCTGTTGCTGCAAGCTGCTGCCCGATTTGCCCGTGCCGGCGTCAAGACGATCTATATCTCGGGTGAAGAAGCCAGTGCTCAGGTTCGCATGCGGGCGCGCCGCCTTGGGCTGGAGAACGCGCCGGTGCAACTTGCAGCCGAAACCAACCTGCGCGACATTCTCACCACGCTTGAAGCCGAAAAACCCGGTCTGGCGATCATCGACTCGATCCAGACCATGTGGGCCGACAATGTCGACAGCGCGCCGGGGTCCGTGTCGCAAGTCCGGGCGGCTGCTCATGAGTTGACCGCCTTTGCGAAACGGCACGGCGTGTCGATCATCATGGTCGGACACGTGACCAAGGATGGCCAGATTGCGGGCCCCCGTGTTGTCGAACACATGGTCGATACGGTTCTGTATTTCGAGGGCGAGCGCGGCCATCAGTTTCGTATTTTGCGGGCGGTCAAGAAC
>NZ_JBXWSL010000028.1:0-34294 GCF_059613425.1 Ruegeria sp. BHSA123
ACATGTGGCACTTCAAGTACCCCTTGGCGGGCGGCGAGACATATGAGTATTTGGAAAAAGATGAAGATGGGAATGTGATCTTCCGCGAGGAGCGGGATTATATTTCCATTGCAACCACGCGGCCCGAAACCATGCTGGGCGACGGTGCTGTGGCCGTGCATCCGTCGGATGAGCGCTACGCGCCGATCGTCGGCAAACTGTGCGAAATCCCGGTTGGCCCGAAAGAGCATCGCCGCCAGATCCCGATCATCACCGATGAGTATCCCGATCCCGATTTCGGCTCGGGCGCGGTGAAGATCACCGGCGCGCATGACTTCAACGACAACATGGTGGCCAAGCGCGGCGGCATTCCAATGTACCGCCTGATGGACACCAAGGGCGCGATGCGGGCCGATGGCGCGCCTTACGCCGAGGAGGCGGGCAAGGCGCAGGAATACGCGCGCGGCAAAGCGTTCACCGAGAATGAGATCGACGCGATCAACCTGATCCCGGATCACCTGCGCGGACTGGACCGGTTCGAGGCGCGTGTGAAGGTGGTCGAGGAAATCACTGCTGACGGTCTGGCCGTGATGACCCGCGCGGATGATCCGCGTCTGGGCACCAAACTGGGCGAGGATGACGACCCGGCGGCTCTGGTGCCTTTGGTCGAGAGCAAGCCGATCATGCAGCCCTTTGGCGACCGCTCGAAAGTCGTCATCGAGCCGATGTTCACCGACCAGTGGTTCGTGGACGCCGAAAAGGTGGTCGGCCCGGCGCTGGATGCGGTCAGGGATGGCACGGTCAAGATCATCCCCGAGTCGGGCGAGAAGACCTATTACCATTGGCTGGAGAACATCGAGCCCTGGTGCATCTCGCGCCAGCTGTGGTGGGGGCATCAGATTCCGGTTTGGTATGGGCCTGGCTTCGGAGTAAGAGGGCATAACAAAAAGACGCGCGAGGTCTTTTGGTCCTACAAGCCACAGAATCTCCGCATGTATTGCGCAGCGACCTTTGAAGAAGCTGCTAAAATGTGCGCTGAAGAGCATCGCGATGTCGATGGAGAGCTCATTTATGATGTCTTCGAGGCTGAATCGTTCAGGGATGCCCAAGATGGTCTTGTCAATTTTTCGGACAACGCGCCTGAGCGTGGAAGAATTGGGCTTGTCCGCGACCCCGACGTCCTCGATACCTGGTTCTCCTCCGGCCTCTGGCCCATCGGCACGCTGGGCTGGCCCGAGGATACCGAGGAGATGCGCCGCTATTTCCCGACCAGCGTATTGATCACCGGCGCGGATATCCTGTTCTTCTGGGTCGCCCGGATGATGATGATGCAGCTGGCCGTGGTGAACGAGGTTCCGTTCCACACCGTCTACCTGCACTCGCTCGTCCGCGACGAGAAGGGCAAGAAGATGTCCAAGACCACCGGCAACGTCATTGACCCGCTGGAGATCGTGGACGAGTTCGGTGCCGACGCGCTGCGGTTCACCAACGCCTCGATGGCGGCAATTGGCGGCGTGCTGAAACTGTCGCGCGAACGCATCACCGGCTATCGCAACTTCGGCACCAAGCTTTGGAACGCCGTCCGCTTTGCCGAGATGAATGAGGTCTTTACCGACGCTGTGCTGCAACTGGATGTGGCAGACCTGAAGCCCAAGGCCGCCGTCAACCGCTGGATCATCGGCGAAACCGCCCGTGTGCGGGAAGAGGTCGACGCGGCGCTGGAAAGCTATCGTTTCAACGATGCCGCCAACGGGCTATATGCCTTTGTCTGGGGCAAGGTCTGCGACTGGTATGTGGAGCTGTCGAAGCCCCTGCTGCAAGGTGATGACTCTGCGGCGCAGGCCGAGACCCGCGCCACCATGCGCTGGGTTCTGGATCAGTGCATGGTCCTGCTGCACCCGATCATGCCCTTCATTACCGAGGAACTCTGGGGCCTGACCGGCAACCGTGCCAAAATGGTCGTCCACGCCGACTGGCCGACCTATGGTACCGAACTGGTCGACACCGATGCGGATCGTGAAATGAACTGGGTGATCTCGGTAATCGAAAACACCCGCTCGGCCCGTGCGCAGATGCGGGTGCCTGCGGGTCTCTACGTGCCGATGCTGGTGACCGAGATCGACGCCAACGGCCAAGCCGCGTGGGACCGCAACGAGGCGCTGATCAAACGTCTGGCACGCATCGACAGCCTGACTAAGGCGGACGCGCTGCCCAAGGGCACCATCTCGATTGCCGCCCCCGGAGCCTCCTTCGGCCTGCCGTTGGCGGATATAATCGACATCGGCGCGGAAAAGGAGCGGCTGGAGAAAGCCAAGGGCAAGCTGGCCAAGGAACTCGGCGGCCTGCGTGGACGGCTGAACAACCCCAAATTCGTGGCCTCTGCCCCGGACGAAGTGGTTGAGGAAGCCAAAGCCAACCTCGCCGCCCGCGAGGAAGAAGAAGCCAAGCTGAACGAGGCACTGGCCCGTCTGGCCGAGATCGCCTGATCTTCATCTTTTCAAAAATACTCATACCCCGAACCCCGCCGCTGATCCGGCGGGGTTTTCTTTTGCGTGTTCAGACCTTGCCCGCCCCTGCCGCCGCTTGTTAGCAATCACCAACCCCAACCGCCCGAGGCTGTCATGACCCAGTTTGCCCCACCGCTCCAGACAGTCTCGACCGGGCTGGTTGTCGCCATTGTCGGGTTCTTCAGTTCCTTTCCTATCGTGTTGCAGGGGCTGGCCGCGATGGACGCGTCTCCGGCGCAGGCGGCCTCGGGTCTGATGATGGCGGCCATCGCAATGGGACTGACCGCCATTGTGCTGAGCCTGTGGTACCGGCAACCGATCAGCGTCGCTTGGTCGACACCGGGGGCGGCGCTGCTGGCGGTGTCCGCGACTCCGGCGCTGGGGTTTTCCGAGGCAACGGGCGCGTTCCTGTGTGCAGGGGCGCTGACGGTTCTGGCCGGGCTCTGGCGGCCATTGGGGCGGCTAGCGGCCGCCATTCCAACGACTTTGGCACAGGCCATGCTGGGGGGCGTTCTGCTGCCGCTTTGCATTCTGCCCTTTCAGGCCGCAGTCGAATTGCCCGCGCAAGCCCTGCCGGTGATCCTGACATGGTTCATCGCAGGCCGGATCAACCGGCTGTTCGCCGTTCCGGCGGCCGTTGCCGCCGCCGCGCTGGTTGTGGTACTGAACGCAGGCGACACCTCGGTGACCCCGGCGCGATGGCTGGCGGCACCGGTCTGGACCATGCCCGGTTTCTCGCTGGCCTCGACCATCGGAATCGCCATCCCGCTGTTTATCGTCACGATGGCGACCCAGAACATTCCCGGCATCGCGGTGATGCACAGCTTTGGCTATACCCCGGCTCCGGGCAGGCTGTTTTCATCGGTGGGTGGGGCGAGCCTGTTATCGGCTCCGTTTGGTGCGCCTGCCACCTGCCTTGCGGCCATCACCGCTGCGATGTGTTCCAACGAGGACAGCCACCCCGATCCCGCGCAACGGTACTGGTCGGCCATCATGGGTGGGGTGTTCTATGGTGTATTCGGCATCTTTGCCGTGGCGATTACCGGCTTTGCATCCCATGCCGATCCGCTGTTGATGGGGACATTGACCGGTGTCGCCCTGATCGGCGTGCTGGCCAATTCGATTTTCGCAGCACTTGAGGTTCCGGCCGAGCGTGAGGCCGCGATGCTGACCTTTGCGATCACCGCATCGGGCATCTCGGTCTTTGGGCTGGGCGCGGCGGTCTGGGGCCTGCTGATCGGCGGGCTGGCCTATCTGGTGAGCAACAGAATCCGGTAGCCGCTTTCGCATCCTGCCCTTGCCGGGATTAATCGCCCCTTGGTTGGTTCGGCAGAACGCAAGGTTGTGATGGCGAAAAACGCCGATTTTGAAATGCGTTACAACATGGCCCGCGATGCACGGCGGGCTTTCATCCGCTGATCATTTGAACTCGGGCTTGCGGCCCTGCATCTGCGCCATCACGACCTCCATCTGATGCGGCTTGCCGATCAGCTCAACCTGCTCGGCGGATTCCGCCTTGAGAACATCCGCGCGGGGCTGGGTTTCGGCCACTTCGATCAGCCGCTTGGCGGCACGGATGGCCGAGGGGCTTTGACCGGCGATGTTCTCGGCAATGGCCAGAGCTTCGGTCAGCGGATCATCTGAAAGCTGCGTGACCAGCCCCCAATCCATCGCCTGCTGCGCACCGATGGGCCGGGCCGTGTAGGTCAGCAGACGCAGAACGTCCGAACGCACAAGCCGGGGCAACAGAACCATGCCACCCATATCGGGGATGATACCCCATTTCATCTCCATCACCGCCAGTTTCGCCTCGGGGTGCGCGATACGGATATCCGCGCCCAGCGCAATTTGCAGGCCACCGCCATAGGCGACACCCTGAATGGCGCAGATCACCGGTACCGGTACGCGACGCCAGATCAGGGCCAGCTCCTGCATCTCGTTGGCATCCTCATGGCTGCGGGTCATCAGCCATTCGGTGGGATCCATATGGGCCATCTTTGCAAAGCTCGCCATGTCGAGCCCAGCGCAGAAGCTTTTCCCCTCGCCCGACAAAACCACGGCGCGGGCGTCCGAGGCGGCGACCTCTTGCCCGGCAGAGAGCAATGCCTTGACCATCGCGTCATCCAGCGCATTCATCTTGTCACCTCTGGTCAGGGTGACATGGGCAACATGGTCTTGATAGGTGACGGATACACGTGACATGGGGGACCTCCCGAAATTCAGTTGCGGCGACCATGCCCGGACGGGACGCCGAATTCCACTGCGACGTCAGGGCAGATCGCTGACAGGCATCCGCCCGAACCAGGGGGAATCGAGCGTCATGACATAGAACTGATCGCCCACGATCCGGCCCCCTGTCGTGATGCCAATACGGCCTTGAGGGTCTTGAAACGTGCGCAGGATCGTGCCTTCACCATCAAACTGCACCAGCATACCCCGATGGATCGGTGCCGGGCGTACAGCCGGACCCAGCCGCCAGACCACCTTGCGCAGGAAGGGGTACGGCATCAGTGCCTCGGACGGGACACGCGGGCTGGCGAAGGCCATCCAGTAGGTGCCATCACCTTGTGCTTCGAGATTGTCGGGATAGCCGGGCAGGTTGTGCAGCAAGACCTCTTGCTGACCGGCTTTGGGCCCGCTGAGCCACAGCTTGTGTACCCGTGCGCGACCGGTCTCGGCGATCAGCAGGAAATCTGCGTCAGGTGAGAGCGCAATGCCATTGGTATAGACGAACCCAGTGGCAATCTTTTCGGTGCGGCCATCGGGTGTGTGACGGGCGACATAGCCTGTATCGGATTGTTCCCAGATGGTCAGGACCGAAGTCGGCTTGGTCCCGCCCATGGTTTCGGGATCGAACCGGTCGGAAGAGTTCGAAAAATAGATCGTGCCGTCCTGCGCCACGTCCAGTTGGTTTGCATAGACCACGGGCGCACCGTCGATATCGGCCACCACGGATTCAAGCGTGCCCGGCCCAGTCCAGCGCATCACGCCGCGAAAGCTGTCGGCAATGTAAAGCGCGCCATCCGGTCCGGCCCTGAGACCCAGAGGACGCCCACCGAGTTGGTCGGCCACAACAGGGTCGGCCCCGTCAATGCGATAGAGCGTGCCAGACCGGCTGGTCGTATAGACCGCGCCGTTGGGCAGGATGGCGATGTCTTCGGGGCCGGTTTCCCCATCGGGCAAGTGGATCAGCTGCGCGGCGTCCAGCACGGTGTTCTCGGCGAAATCCCCTGTGAAACCGGCATCTTCCGGCATCTCAACGGCGACGGGGATAACGGGAACGGGCCAGAACAGAAGATAGGCAAGGCCCAGAAGAACAATGGCAGACAGTATGCGCATTTGCGCTCCTTACTTGTGTTTCAATACGTTCTGACGCGCGGGATGATGTGCGCGCTTGCCCGAAGCTCGGGCTTGGGGTTATCTGCAGGCATGACAGGACCACGATACACCCCGCTTGCCCAATCCCTGCCCGCCACCGTGCCCTTTGTGGGCCCCGAAACGCAAGAGCGTCAGCGCGGCGCGGCGTTCATTGCCCGTCTTGGCGCCAACGAGAGCGTGTTTGGCCCCTCGCCCCACGCGATCCGGGCCATGGAGCAGGCCGCGTCTGATATCTGGATGTATGGTGATCCCGAGAACCACGATCTGCGCCATGCTTTGGCCGAGTATCATGGGGTAACCTCCGAAAATATCGTTGTGGGCGAAGGGATTGACGGGCTTCTGGGTTATCTTGTGCGTCTGATTGTAGGGCCCGGGGATGCGGTTGTGACCTCGGACGGGGCGTATCCCACCTTTAATTATCATGTGGCCGGGTTCGGTGGCGTTTTGCACAAGGTTCCCTATGCCGGGGATCACGAAGACCCGGCGGCCCTGTTTGCGAAGGCGGCCGAGGTGGGTGCAAAACTGGTCTATCTGGCCAATCCGGACAATCCAATGGGCAGCTGGCATTCCGGCGCGGATATCGTGGCGGCGATGGACGCCCTGCCCGACGGGTGCCTGCTGATTCTGGATGAGGCTTATGTGGAATGCGCGCCAGTTGGGACAGCGGCACCCGTCAGCGCAGACGACCCTCGCGTGATCCGGATGCGGACATTTTCCAAGGTCTATGGCATGGCGGGCGCACGGGTTGGCTATGCCATGGGAGCGCCCGACCTGATTGCAGCCTTCAACAAGGTGCGCAACCATTTCGGCATGAACCGCGCGGCGCAGGCCGGGGCGCTGGCCGCGTTGCAGGATGGTGCGTGGCTGGAGCATATTCAGGCGCAAATCGCCGAGGCGCGTGAGCGGATAGGAACGATTGCCCGCGAAAACGGGTTGGAGCCGCTGCCCTCGGCCACCAATTTCGTGACGATTGATTGCGGGCGGGATGGGGATTTTGCCCGAGCGGTTCTGGAGGCTCTGGTTGCGCGGGGCCTGTTTGTCCGGATGCCGTTTGCAACGCCCCAGAACAGGTGCATCCGGATAAGCTGTGGTGAAACAGCAGATCTGGATGCTTTCGCGGCCGCCTTGCCCAAGGCGCTAGCGGAGGTGCGGGCAAAGACGGACTAGCGCTGGTCTGTCTTGCCATCGGGTCAAAGGGGGGCTGTCTGCCCCCATCGCGCAAAGCGCGATTCCCCCCGAGGATATTTTTGGCCAGATGAAGGGGCGGATCAGTGCTGTTCGTCTGAGGCGTGTCAGGCGGCCAGGACGGCAGCGGCGGCCTCGAGCGCGCCTTTGCCACGGGGGATATCAAGCGCGGCCATGGCCGTTTCCATACCGCCCAGCATCGCCATCACCATCTGCCCGTTGACATGGCCCATATGTCCGAGGCGGAAACAGCTGTCGTAGTCCTCCATCCCAAGACCAATGCCCAGCGTCAGGCCCAGCTGATGTTCAGTGAACGCGCGCAGGGCCGTGCCGCGCCCCCCGTTCAGGCGCAGGGCGGTAACGGCATGGCTGCGGTGGGCGCGGTCGGCAACGTTCAGATGCAGCGCGCCGCCTTCGGCCCATGTTTCGCAGGCCGCCCAGATGGCAGTAGCCAGACGTTCATGGCGGGCCCAGACCTGTTCGATCCCTTCCGCATGGATCAGGTCGAGCGCGGCGCGCAGACCATAGAGGTGATGCGTCGGCGCGGTACCGTCGAAATACTGGTAGAACAGGTCGGGATTGGCGCGCGGCTGCCAGTCCCAATATCGTGACACACGCGGCATGGCGGCCCGCTTGGCCTGTGCTTTGTCGTTAAAAAAGACGAAGCCTGTGCCTGCGGGGGTCATCAGGCCTTTCTGGCAAGCGGTGACCGTGACATCGACGCCCCATTCATCCATCTCGAACCGGTCGCACCCCAGTGAGGCGATGCAATCGGCCATCAACAGCGCCGGGTGGTCCAGATCGTTGAGCAGTTTGCGCAGTGCCGGGATATCGTTGCGGATCGAGCTTGATGTGTCCACATGAACCGCGAGAACGGCCTTGATCTGGTGGCTTTTATCCGCGCGCAAAGCGTCGGCAATTCGGTCGAGATCCCAGGCGGATGAGTTGCCGAAATCGATCAGCTGCACCCTTGCCCCGATGCCTTCGGCCATCTCGGCCCAGCCATGGGTGAACCGGCCCGAGGCAGGAGCCAGAACGGTTTCGCCGGGGGCGATCACGTTTGACAGAGCGGCCTCCCACGTGCCGTGACCATTGGCAATATAGATGGCAACGTCATGGCCTGTGCGTGCAACCCGACGCAGGTCACGGGTCAGGGCGGGCATCATGTCGATGAGCGCGCCATCGTAGATATTGGGCGACGGACGATGCATCGCCTGCAGGACCGCGTCCGGCATCACCGACGGGCCCGGGATTGCCAAATAAGTTCGCCCCTGAGAGAGGGCAGATGTCTGTGTCATGGGGTCAACCTGTCTGAGTTGACGCCCACATTACTGAGGGGCTTCGCGGCGTCAATCCGCCAGCTTCGACGCCTCGCGCGCAAGTGTTTCGATCCCGGCCCAGTCACCGCTTTCGACCATCTGCTTGGGCGCGACCCAGCTGCCACCGGCGCAGACCACGTTGGACAGGGACAGGTAGTCACGGGCGTTGGACATCGACACCCCGCCTGTCGGGCAAAAGCTGATCTGCGGCAGGGGCGCGCCGATTGCCTTGAGTGCGGGCGCGCCGCCCGAGGCCTCGGCCGGGAAGAATTTCAGCATGTCATAGCCTTTTTCCAGCAATGCCATCGCTTCGCTGGCCGTGGCCGCACCGGGCAGCAGCGGCAGGCCCTCGGCCTCGCACGCCGCAAGGAGCGCGTCGGTTGCGCCCGGAGAGACGCCAAACTGCGCGCCCGCCTCTTTGGCGGCGCGGACGTCTTCGGGTGTGACCAGCGTACCTGCGCCGACCACGCCGCCGGGCACCCTGGCCATCGCGCGGATCGCGTCGAGCGCGGCGGGCGTACGCAAGGTGACCTCGAGCGCTGGCAGACCGCCTGCGACCAATGCCTCGGCCAGCGGGCGGGCCTGCGCGACGTCATCGACAACCAGAACCGGAACGATCGGGGCCAGTGCGCAGATCTCGCGGGTACGTTGGGATTTGAACATGAGATTAAACTCCGAAAATGCTGGCACCGGTGTCGGCCGAGCCGACATTCTGGCGGAACGTACCAAAAAGATCGCGCCCCGCACCGTGTTGATTGGCGGACAGGTCGGCGGTGACGGGCGCGCGGTCCAGAACGCCTGCGGTGAGGATTTCCAGATCACCCCTGACCGCATCGACGCGCAGGATGTCACCATCCTGAAGGTATGCAATGGGGCCACGGTCGAGCGCTTCGGGGACAACATGGATGGCGGCGGGCACCTTGCCGGAAGCGCCAGACATGCGGCCATCGGTAACCAGCGCCACTTTCTGGCCCCGGCCCTGCAAGATCGACAGCATGGGCGTCAGTGAGTGCAGTTCCGGCATCCCGTTGGCCTTGGGACCCTGGAAGCGCACGACGACGATGACGTCACCGGTAAACTCGCCCGCCTTGAAGGCTGCCTTGACCGCGTCCTGGTCGTGGAAAACGCGGACCGGAGCCTCGACCACCTGATGTTCGGGGGCGACGGCCGAGACCTTCATGACCCCGGTGCCCAGATTGCCGGTCAGGCGCGACAGGCCGCCAGTGGGCTGGAACGGGTCGCGGGCAGGACGGACGATCTTGTCATTCAGGCTGTGGCCAGCGCCGTCTTGCCAGGTCAGCTCACCATCGATTAGCTTGGGCTCGCGCGTGTAATTGTGCAGGCCCTGCCCGGCGACGGTCAGCGTATCGGGGTGCAGCAAGCCTTCTTCGAGCAACGTGCCGATCGTGAACCCAAGCCCGCCTGCGGCGTGGAAGTGGTTCACGTCGGCCAGACCGTTGGGATAGACCCGTGCGACCAGCGGGACCACGGCGGAGATATCCGAGAAATCCTGCCAATCCAGCACGATGCCCCCGGCACGCGCCATGGCGATCAGGTGGATCAGCAGATTGGTCGAGCCTCCGGTCGCCATCAGGCCGACGATACCGTTCACAAAGGCCCGTTCGTCGAGCACCTGATAAACCGGGGTATAGCTGTTTCCCAGCGCGCTGAGCGACAGGGCGCGGCGCGCGCCCTCTTGTGTCAGCGCGTCGCGCAAGGGCGTGTTGGGATTGACGAAGCTGGAGCCCGGAAGGTGCAGGCCCATGAACTCCATCAGCATCTGGTTGGTATTTGCGGTGCCGTAGAAAGTGCAGGTGCCAGGGCCGTGATAGGCGGCCATTTCGGCGGCCATCAGTTCGTCGCGCCCGACCTCTCCGGCAGCGAATTTCTGGCGAACCTTGGCCTTTTCGTCATTGGGCAGACCGCTGGTCATTGGCCCTGCGGGCAGGAACACGGCAGGCAGATGCCCGAACGCCTGCGCGCCGATGATCAGACCGGGGACAATCTTGTCGCAGACGCCGAGGAAGACTGCCGCGTCATAGGTGTTGTGGCTGAGCGCGATGCCAGTTGCCAGAGCAATCACGTCGCGCGAAAACAGCGACAATTCCATCCCTGCTTCGCCCTGGGTGACACCGTCGCACATGGCTGGCACGCCACCTGCGACCTGAGCAGTACCTCCGGCGGCGCGGATCGCATCGCGGATCAGGGCGGGGTACCTTTCAAAGGGCTGATGGGCGGACAGCATGTCGTTATAGGCGGTGACAATGCCCAGATTGCCCGCCGTGCCGGTGGCCATGGATTGCTGGTCTTCACCCGCACCCGCATAGGCATGGGCCTGACCACTACAGGACAGGTGCGCACGAGCGGGGCCCTTGGATCTGGCCTGTTCCATCCGGTCGATATGGGGGCCGCGCAGATCGGCGCTGCGGTCGATGATCCGTTTGGTGACGTCGGAAATGACAGAGTGAACCATGATTACCCTCCGATCTGACGCCAGCGACGCCCATCGCGATGCATCAGCATCAGTGCTTCTTCGGGGCCTGAACTGCCCTGATCGTACTTGGCGGGTTTGTCCCCGCGCTGTTCCCAGCCGTGAATGATGGGATCGACCCAGGCCCAGGCCGCCTCGGCCTCGTCGCCGCGCATGAACAGGGTCTGGTCGCCCCGGATGACATCCATGATCAGGCGTTCATATGCGTCCGGGGATTGCGAGTCATCACCCAGCGCGTCGGCAAAGCTCATGTCCAGAGCAACATCGGACAGGCGGAACCCGCCCTGCCCCGGTTCCTTTATCGTCGTGCGCAGGGTGATGCCTTCGTCTGGTTGCAGGCGGATCACCAGCACGTTGCCGTGCAACGGGCCGACATTGGGAAAGATCGTGTGTGGCGGGTCGCGGAAGAACACCGCGATTTCAGAGGCACGTGCGCGCAGGCGTTTGCCTGTGCGCAGGTAGAACGGCACCCCGGCCCACCGCCAGTTGCCGATATGGACCTTGAGCGCAATGAAGCTTTCGGTGCGGCTGGCGGGGTTGCCAACGTGATCAAGGTATCCGTCACCGCCCTTGCCCGTGCGATATTGACCACGGGCGATATCCCTGGGTTCGACCGGTTCCAGCGCCTCGATCACCTTGACCTTCTCGTCACGCACCGCGTTGGGAGAGAACTTTGACGGAGGTTCCATCGCGGTCAGGCACAGCAACTGCACCAGATGGTTCTGGATCATGTCCCGCATCGCGCCGGATTGATCGTAATAGGCCCCGCGCCCTTCCACCCCGACGGTTTCCGCCACGGTGATCTGCACATGGTCGACATGGGTCGAATTCCAAAGCGGCTCGAACAGGGAATTCGCAAAGCGCAGCGCCATCAGGTTCTGCACGGTTTCCTTGCCCAGATAATGGTCGATCCGGTAAATCTGGTGTTCCTTGAAACACGCCCGCAAGCCTTCGTTCAGCGCTTTTGCCGAGGCAAGGTCATGACCGAACGGCTTTTCAACAACGATGCGGCTGTCCGGCGTGGCCAGACCGGCGTCATGCAGGCGCTGCGCAATGCCCGAAAACAGGCTGGGACCCACCGACAGGTAAAAGGCCCGCACCACGTCGGGGCGCAGCAGCTTGGACAGATCGGACCATCCGGCATCGCCCAGTGCATCCACCGGCACGTATTCAACATGAGACAGGAACCGGTCCAGCGTGTCCTTTTTGAACTTTGGTGCGAATTCCTGCATCGATGCGCGGACCTGATCGCGAAATTCGTCGCTGTCGATATCCGAGCGCGCCGTGCCGATGATCCGCGCCCCATCGGGCATCTGGCCGACCTCGAACCGATGGTACAAGCCCGGCAAGATCTTACGTTGCGCCAGATCCCCGGTCGCGCCGAACAACACAAGATCGAACGGCTCTACCGGAATTACGCGTGAAACCATCACAGGCTCCTTCTCGAGTTTGCCGATATCAGTTCAGCACGGCATGAAACGGCTCTGCGGCACACTGTTACCGCTAACATTGCCTGCGTGATAGAAAGCCTGCGCGAAAAAATCAAGCATAGTTTCCCAAAAAGCGAGGTTTTGAGGGCTATACCTGACTGCGCAGCCATTCCATCACGGCCGGACGTACGGATTGTTCGCCGCGATGGCGCGCGTCGGCGATGATTTTTCGCACCTCCATCAGGTCGCACCGCAGCAACAGGCTTTTGACCGGACCAATCGACGCCGGGCGCATAGACAGGGTGCGAATACCCATGGCCGCAAGGCACAGCGCCTCGACCGGACGGCCCGCATCCTCGCCACAGAAACTGAGCGGAGTGTCCGAAAGCCCGCAGCGTTCGACAATGCGTTCCATCAGGCTCAGGAAACTGACATTCAACGTGTCATAGCGGCGGCGGACCAGTTCATTTTCGCGGTCAGCGGCAAAAAAGAACTGCTTGAGGTCATTCCCACCGATCGAGATGAAATCGACCTCGTCAAAGAACTTTTGCGGCGCAAAGGCCAGTGAAGGGGTTTCCAGCATCGCGCCGACTTCAAGCGTTTCGGGCAGAACGTGGCCCAGTCGCTTTTCGCGTTCGATGGTTTTGTTCACTTCCCAGCGGGCTTCGCGATATTCCTCGGCCTGCGCGACAAAGGGGAACATGACGGTCAGCGGGCGACCATTGGCGGCGCGCAGAAGGGCCTGCAACTGCATCCGCATCACGCCGCGTTTGTCCAGACCGACACGAATGGCGCGCCAACCCAGGGCCGGGTTGGGTTCGGCCACGTGTTTCATATAGGGCAGTACCTTGTCCGACCCGATATCGAGCGTGCGGAACACCACCCTTTTGTCGCCCGCGGCATCCAGAACCCGCTGGTACTGAGTGACCAGCTCGGACCGTTTGGGCATCTTATTGCGGATCAGGAATTGCAGCTCGGTTCGGAACAGGCCAACACCCTCGGCACCTGACGTTCCCAGCGATGGCAGGTCGGCCATCAGACCCGCGTTCATCACCAGATTGATGCGCGTTCCGTCGCGAGTGACACAGGGGGTTTCGCGGATCGAGGCATAGCGTTCCTGTGCCTTGGCCTGCATCGCGATTTTGTCGCGGAAGGCGCTGACCACGCTGTCTTCCGGACGCAGGTGAACAACGCCCTGATCGCCATCCACCAGCACGTGGTCACCGTTCAGCGCTTCGGTCGTGATCCGGCCCACATGGACCACCAGAGGGATCGCCAGCGCACGGGCCACAATGGTAGCGTGACTGCCGACTGAACCTTCTTCGAGGATGATCCCCTTCAGCGCCCGACCGTATTCCAACAGGTCGCCGGGGCCGATATTGCGCGCGACCAGAATCGGATCGGGTGGCAGATCGGCGCTGTCGGTTTTTCCCTGCCCGGTCAGAATGCGCAGCAAACGGTTGCTGAGATCGTCAAGATCCGCCAGCCGTTCGCGCAGATAGGGATCAGACACCTGCCCCATCCGGGCGCGCGCCTGGGATTGTTCTTTCTCGACTGCGGCTTCGGCGCTGAGCCCCAGGGCAATGTCCTCTTCCATCCGGCGCATCCAGCCTTTGGAATTGGCAAACATCCGGTAGGCTTCCAGCACCTTGAGCTGTTCGGTGTCACCATCCCGGGAAATTTCGAGCATCTTGTCGACGCCGACGCGCAGCTCTTCCACTGCCTCATTCAGACGTTCGCGTTCCCGGTGCGGGTCTTCGGCAATCGGATTGGTGACGACCACACGGGGTTCATGCAGCCAGACATGGCCTTCGGCGGAACCTTCCTGCGCCGGGCCGCCGCGCAGCAGAACCGATTGCTGGTGCCGTGGCGACAGGGCCGCGCCTTCGCCAACAAAGGCGCCCAGTTCGGCCATTTCGGCCAGCACCATGGCCACCACTTCCAGCGCATAGATCTCGTCGGCGGAAAATTCACGCGCTTTGCGGGACTGGACAACCAGAACACCCAGCTTTTCCCCAAGGCGCTGCACCGGCACGCCGAGAAAGGACGAAAACCGCTCTTCCCCGGTTTCCGGCATATACCGGAACCCTTTTTCAGACGGCGCGTCCGGGGTGTTGACCACCTTGCCGGTCTTGGCGACCCGGCCCACCAGCCCCTCGCCCAGGCGCATCCGGGTCTGGTGTACCGATTCCGGCGCAAGCCCTTGGGTCGCACAGAGTTCCAGGGTCTCATCATCGCGGAACAGATATATCGAGCACACTTCGCTGCGCATGCTGTCGGCGATCAGATGAGTGATCTGATCAAGGCGCTCCTGCCCAGCGGCTTCGCTGGCCATCGCCTCGCGCAACCGCCCCAGCAGCTTGCGGGATTCTGTTTCCGTGCCGTCTGCCATGGCCCAACCAATTCAGTGTGTCAGGCGAAACCCTTGGCCGATCAGCTCAGGCCGCCTTGTCCAGTTCAAAGGCATCATGCAGTGCCTGAACGGCAAGTTCCATGTATTTCCTGTCGATAAGAACGGAAATTTTGATCTCGGAGGTTGTGATGACCTTGATGTTGATCCCCTCATCCGAGAGCACCTTGAACATTTTGGCCGCGACACCCGATTGCGAGCGCATACCGATTCCCACCACCGAAACCTTGCAGACACCGGTATCAGCGACCAGTTCGGCATAGTTGAGCTCGCCCTTGTCCTTGATCGCCAGCAGCGCTTTTTCGGCACGGACCACCTGATCGGTGGGGCACGAGAAGGTCATGTCCGTGCGTCCCTCGTCCGAGATGTTCTGCACGATCATGTCGACATTGACGCCCTCATCGCTGAGCGCGGTGAAGATGGTCGAGGCGATACCGGGACGGTCCGCCACCGAAACGACGGTCATCTTGGCCTCGTCACGGGAATAGGCCACACCGGCCACAACATTGGATTCCATGATATCCTCCTCGTCAACGACCAGCGTACCGGCCTCGTCGGATTGTTCTTCGAAACTTGAAAGAACGCGCAGTTTCACCTTGTAGCGCATTGCCAGCTCGACCGAGCGAGTCTGCAGCACCTTGGCGCCCAGCGACGCCAGTTCGAGCATTTCCTCGAACGAGATCCTGTGCAGCTTGCGGGCCTTTTCGCAGATGCGCGGATCGGTGGTATAGACACCATCCACGTCGGTATAGATGTCGCAGCGTTCCGCACCAAACGCCGCGGCAAAAGCCACGGCAGTGGTGTCCGAGCCACCCCGGCCCAGCGTTGTGATGCGGCCTTCGGGGCTGAGCCCCTGAAACCCGGCCACAACGGCCACTTTCATGCCTTCGCCGAATTTCTGGTTGATGTTTGTGGTCGGGATGTCTTCGATCCGCGCCTGGCTATGCGCACTGGTTGTCAGCAGCGGCACTTGCCAGCCCTGCCAGCTGCGCGCCGGAACGTCCATTTCCTGCAATGTCAGAGCCATCAGGCCAGCGGTGACATTTTCGCCCGAAGATACAACAGCATCGTATTCGCGTGCATCAAAAAGCGGCGACGTCTCGTTCACCCAGCCCACCAGCTCGTTGGTCTTGCCCGACATGGCCGAGACGATGACGATCACGTCATAGCCCTTGGCAACTTCGACGCCAACACGCTTGGCAGCGCGGCGGATGCGGTCCAGGTTGGCGACCGAAGTGCCGCCGAATTTCATAACGAGTACGGGCATGGGGGCAAATGTCTCCGCGCCTTGGATTAGAGGTCCCGAGCCTCATAAGCGAGGGGCACCCCAAGAGCAAGAGCGCAAACAGGACCCGCCTGTGGCACAGGGCCGCTTTACATTACGCAGGTGCGGTGTCAGCCTGCGAGTAACAACCAAATCAAGAGGTTCCCCATGTTTCGCCTAGCCCTTGCCGTTACTTTGTTGTCGTCGCCTGTACTGGCCCAGGTTGCCAGTGTGGCCGGAACGGACGGAAAGAATGCACTGGGCAAAGTGCCCTGTGCCGCAAATGCCGGTGACCCGATGCAAAGCTGCAATGCGGAATTGCGCCGCCATGACGACGGCACGATAACGCTTGCGGTTGCTCTTGGTGGAGGAGAGGTGCGCCGCATCTATTTCAAGGAAGGCGTGCCAGACTCCAGCAGTTCCACCTCGAAGATGTCGTATGAAACGCGCGGTGATTTGATGGTTATCTATATTGAACCCGGTGAAGTCTATGAAATTCCCAAAGCGGCACTGTCCCGTCAGTAAGCGTGCGCCTGTCCATCATAGGTCTCGAAACAGCCGGTTGAACTGATCGACAGGGCCTCAAAGCGTTCCATCAGGCCCGAGACGGCCTGATCGACATCAATATCGGCGGCCGCGCCGCCCATGTCGGTTTGTACCCAGCCCGGATGATAGATGCCCACGGCGATCCCGTCGGCTTTCAGATCCGTCGCCAGGTTCCGCCCCAGATTCAACGCCGCCGCCTTGGAGGCACGGTAGATATAGCTGCCCCCCGGTGCCCGCGTATGAGACGCCATCTGCGACGAGATGATCGCGACCTTGCCGCCTGCGGCACGCAGATTGGGCAACAAGGCCTGAACGGTCAGGAAAACGCCGGTCACGTTGGTGGCAAAGCTTTGCGCCCACATTTCGGCGGGGTAGCCGTCGATCGTGTGCCCCTTGTCCAGATAGACCCCGGCATTGCAGACCAGCAGATCAACGGGCTGGCCTTTCAGCTGTTCGGCCATTGCCGCCTGTTGGGCAGGGTCCGCCACGTCCAGACGCACCTGCGCGCTGCCATCGCGCGCGGTTCCAGTGACCACGTCACCGCGGGTGTCGTAGCGCGAGGCAAGGGTGCGGCCGATACCGCGATTGGCACCGGTGATCACGACATGCATGGATCAGTTGGTCTTTCTGCTGGGCAGAAACGGCAGCGGTGCCACCGGCACGCCATCTTCGATCAGCGATTTCGCTTCATCCGGTCTGGCTTCACCATAGATCGAACGCTCTGGCGCCTCTCCCAGATGCATCTTGCGCGCTTCGCTTGCAAAATCCTTGCCAACGTAGTCCGAGTTCTTTTCCACATGGCGGCGCAACTCGGCCAGAACCTTCGCGATCTCAGGCGAAGGGGTGGCGACGTTGATCTGTTCATTGGATGCTGGCGCGTTTTCAGGTTTTCCCTGCGCATTCCGGGCCGGACGGACACGCGGTGTCATGATCGCCTTCGCAACCTGCGTACATCCGCAAATCGCGCAGGTCACCATCCTGGCAGAGGCCAGCTTGTCAAAGGCTTCTGCGGATTGAAACCAGCTGTCGAATGTGTGGCCTTCACTGCATTTCAACGCGTATTGAATCATGTTCAGTCCAAAATTGCGATTGGCGAATAGATACCGACCAGACTGACAATATCAAGCCTCTCTGGAACTATCTTAATGTGTATATGTCTTAAAGTCGCGTAACAAATCGGCTAGCTCGGGTGATCCGACCTTTTGAGCTGCCTTTTTAGGCGCAAACCACTTGCGCCTGCGCTCGTGCTGTTCACGGAAATCCTGCGACATAACCTGTACATGCAGCGCAAAAACATCAACCAGTATCAAGGTCGGGGGCTGATTTGGGCTATGCTTGAGGTGCAGAAACTGCCCCAGCCCCGCTGTGCTGCATCGCCCCGTCACGCCCGCTTCTTCCCAAGCTTCCTGCACTGCGGTTTCTGATGGGGTCAGCCCGGGGATGAGCCACCCCTTGGGGATAATCCAGCGCTGGGCCCGGCGCGTCGTGATCAGCAAAACCTCTGGCTGGCCATGCCGGATCCGATAACACAGGGCAGAGGATTGCCGCAAAACAGGGGGTTCCGCAGTCTCAGTCAATACACGCGGCACCGGTCTTGCATTCATTGCGCGAAGCACCTTTTGTTCGGGCAACGGACCCTTTGGCCTTATAGGCGCGCATGACACGCCTATTTAGCGCCCACCCCTTGAAAAACTACCATATGAAGTGGTGTCCGCCAAGTCTGGCGTGACGGAGCATTTGTTGATCACATGCGGGCTGACAGCTGCTTCACCAGCTCGTCATGCGAGATATCGGCGTCAACCGCCAGTCTTCGCAGGCCGAAATGCACACGCGCGATCTGCTGGTAATAGCGCGAATAGACATAGTTCGTTCCACCACCAGCCAATGCGCCGAGCACCGGGACGGACTGTGCCGCTAGTTTTTGCCCCAGAACGATCGAAAAGCGTGGTGCCACGGCAGCAATCAGACGCTGCATGGCCGGACCGGTCAGTGTCAGGCGCACCGAGAAAAAGCCGAAATCCGCTCCGTCATCATGCGACAGCGGACCCGATGCGGACAAAACCCGCACACAATCGAACTTCACGTTCTCGGCGGACGGGTCGAAACCTTCGCGCGCGGCGGCCCCCTGAATGGCACGCAGCAGCATGGCGGTTGTTGCAGGCAGCTCCATCAGGGCTGTTGATACACCGCCCAGCCCACCGGCCGCACCCATGGCCGTGGCAAGCGCGGTATTGACCCAGGGCTGCTGATCAGGGATCGCAAGCCGGGACCCCTGAGCCGCGTGCATCGCAAACCACAACGCCTGCTCGGTAGCCCCTGTCAGGCCGTTCCGAACTGGTTCGGGCAATTGCTCAAGCAGTGACTCGGCTGATCCGCCCAGCTTGTTCAGCAGTTTGACACCGGCCCCTCCGGCAGATCGGTAATAACCCGCCAAACGATCCAGTTCAGCCTCGGCATCCACGTTTTCGACAAGAACCACGTTCTGCATGTGCGTCCTCCTGCCTATCAACATCGGCGTTGAACCGTGTCGATTCAATAGGTCAGCGGGTCCAGCGGGTGACGGCCCCATGAACTCCGGACCAGACCCCGGGCGTCAGTTCCAGCCCCAGCACCCGGTCCGGGTTGGTGGGCGGCGGCATCTCGACACCTTGCAGCCGCGCAAAACCAAATCGCCTGTAATAGGGTTCGTCACCGACCAGCATGACCCGCTGCCATCCGAGTTTGCGCCCGGCTTCAACACCGGCATGGATCAGATACCCGCCCAGACCCTCGCCCTGATGAGTAGGGTGCACGGCAACGGGCCCCAGCAACAATGCATCGTGTTCGCCGACATGGACAGGCCAGAAGCGGATTGCCCCGGCCAGAATGCCCTGACCGTCGCGCGCGACCAGAGACAGACCAGCTACCGGCGGCACATCATCGCGCAACCGGTAGGACGACAACGCCTCACGGCCCGGCGCAAAGCACAGATCGTATAGGGCCTCGACTTCCCACCAATCGTCCGGCTCTTCCGGCCTGATCCCGAATTGCTGCACGTTTGCCCTCTTTTCCTTGCTGGAAATCGCCCTAGCACTTCGTTACGCCTTGGGCAAACGCTTGGAGATATGATGTTCTACCGCCCTGAAGACGGCCACGGCCTGCCGCACAACCCATTCAATGCCATTATCACGCCACGCCCGATCGGCTGGATCTCGACCCGTGATGCGGATGGGATCAACAATCTGGCACCCTATTCCTTTTTCAACGGGGTGGCTTACTCACCACCGCAGGTGATGTTTGCCACAACCGGCACGAAACACGATCAGGTCGGCGGCAAGGACAGTATCGCCAATATCGAGGCGACTGGCGTATTCTGCGTGAATGTAGTGGCCAATGCGCATCAGGATGCCATGAACGCCAGCTCGGCCAGCCTTCCGAAGGAGGTGGACGAGTTTGCCCATGCCGGATTAACACCGGTCGAATGCGAAACCATCCCCTGTGCCCGTGTACAAGGTGCCCCGGCGGCGTTGGAATGCAAGCTCACCCAGATCGTGACCCTGCCCGGCGCGGCCAACCGCGTCGTGTTTGGCGAAGTGACAGGCGTGCATCTGCTCGACGACCACATCCGGGAGGGCAAGTTCGACGTAACCTCGTTCAAACCTCTGGCACGGCTTGGATACCGGGACTATTCGGTCGTGTCCGAGCTGTTCTCGCTCAATCGCCCGGATGATTGAGGTTGTCGGGGGCTCTGCCCCCACCGCCCGTTCCGGGCGGCTCCCCCGGGATATTTTTTGGCCAGATGAAGCAGGGATCCTTCATTCATCTGGCTTCAAATATCCCGGAGCGCGAGGCAGAGCCTCGCAAAAGGATTAGTGGCCGCCCAGAATGCCGGTACGGACCGAATAATCGACGGCAAGTTCATAATCCGGGTCATCATCACTGTCGACCATCAGGTGGCCTGCCTTGTTCAACAGCTTGTGGCAATCCCGGCTCAGGTGGCGCAGCATGACGCGTTTACCCGCGGCCTCGTATTTGGCCGCGATGTTTTCGATGGCTTGCAATGCCGACTGGTCCACCACACGGCTTTCAGCGAAATCGACGATGACGGTTTCCGGGTCATTCGGCACATCGAAAAGTTCGATAAAGCCATCCGATGACCCAAAGAACAGCGGTCCCTGGATTTCATAGACCTTCGCCCCTTTTTCGGTCGCCGAGTCGCGGGTGACCGCGTGGATGCGCTTGGCGTTGTTCCAAGCATAGGCCAGAGCCGAGACAATGACGCCGACAACAACCGCCACCGCGAGGTCTTCCATCACCGTCACGACAGTGACCAGAACGATGACAAAGGCGTCGGTCAGTGGAACCTTGCGCAGGATCTTGAACGAGTTCCACGCAAAGGTGCCGATCACCACCATGAACATCACCCCAACCAGCGCGGCCAGCGGGATCTGTTCGATCAGCGGTGAGGCAAACAAGATGAAGGTCAGCAGAAACAGCGCCGCAGCGATCCCCGCGATGCGGGTCCGGCCACCGGATTTCACGTTGATCATCGACTGACCGATCATCGCGCAGCCACCCATGCCACCGAAAAAGCCGGTCACGATATTCGACGCACCTTGCGCGATACATTCCTGAGAAGCCCCGCCGCGCTTGCCGGTGATCTCGCCCACAAGGTTCAGGGTCAGCAGGGATTCGATCAGGCCAATCGCAGCCAGAATGACGGCGTAGGGCAGGATGATCTCAAGCGTGCCCCAGTTCAGCGGAACCATCGGGATGTGGAAGGCAGGCAGGCCACCTTCGATCGAGGCCAGATCACCGACGCGCGGGACATCCAGCCCCAGACCGATCACCAGCGCAGCGACAACCAGAATACCGGCCAAAGGTGCTGGAATGAGACGCGTGATGCGCGGCACCACCCAGATCACCGCCATTGTCAGTGCTACAAGGCCTAGCATGGTGTATAGCTGCGCACCCGAGAGCCATTCTCCACCACCCATGCCGTGACCGGTGTTTTCCATGGTACCCGGCACCTTGAACTGGCCCATCTGGGCCAGAAAGATCACGATGGCCAAGCCATTCACAAAGCCCAGCATCACCGGGTGCGGCACCAGTCGGATGAAGCGGCCCCAGTGCATCGCCCCGGCGATAACCTGGAGGATCCCCATCAGAACCACCGTCGCGAACAGGTATTCGACCCCATGTTCGGCCACCAAAGCCACCATGACGACCGCCAGCGCGCCCGTCGCTCCCGAGATCATGCCGGGTCGCCCGCCGATCAACGCGGTGATGAGCCCCACAAGGAACGCGGCATAGAGGCCCACCAGCGGATGCACGCCTGCCACAAAAGCAAAGGCCACGGCCTCGGGCACCAGCGCGAGGGCCACGGTCAGGCCGGACAGCAGCTCGATCCGCAGGCGAGAGAAGGTCAGCCCCTCATCCGGCACCCAGCGCAGATCGGGTATGGCGATACGGTTGGCAAAACTTGCCAGCAAGGCTCGGGGCATTGGACAGTCCTATAGGATATTATGTTCGCGCGAAGGGGTCGTTGTAGCGGGCGCGCCGCTGTTAAGCCACCGCAGGAGGTGGGATGCAGCCATGCGCACAGAGCATGCCTTGCCTCTCGGCAACGTGATTTGCGGCGCCCGGATCAAGCACCCAGATGTGAGTTTATGCGTTGGATTGCCCTCATATTTCTTTCGGCCCTGCCCGCCTTTGCACAGGATTTGCAAGGGAATGACACCGCCGGAAACTGGCGTGTCACGCATCATGAGATTTTCGGCATCTGGAATTCGATTTGTGACGAGCGTGAAGAAGCCGGTGCTTTGGTGCAGCGCTGTTACATAAGGCGCGCTGAGGTGTTTTCCTTGCGTCCGAAATTTGCGGCGCAGTTCATGTTCATCACACCTGAGCCAGATGGATTCAAAATCGAGTTTGGAATTGAGCCGGGTACCTTCTTCAACCCTTCTGGATTCCGCATAGAGAAAGATCAGGATGTGATCTGGCGCTCGCGGCGTCCCGGTTGCCTGACAGGGTTAAGCTGTACGTTCGAGGATCATCGCGCCGACGGCCTGCTGGATGCCATGCTGAACGGGGATGCGTATCGTTTTGAGTTTCGTGACAGGCATGGTCAATCGCAAGACCTGACGTGGCCTCTGGATGAGTTTGGAGCCGCCTGGACGGATTTCAACACGCAATCTCAACAGCGTAACCTGCTGGCAAAACAGGAATAGACCTCTTGTCAATTTCGGGTCGAACCCGCACAAATTCAATATCAGTATCTCAGGCGGAGCAGGACAGTGACCCAAACCAGGATTGCCGTTATCGGCGGATCAGGCATCTATGACATCGATGGGCTGGAAAATGCGGACTGGGTCAGTGTCGATACCCCTTGGGGGGCACCTTCGGATCAGATCCTGACCGGGTCGCTGGACGGTGTCGCGATGGCCTTTCTGCCGCGCCATGGGCGCGGGCATGTGCATTCGCCCACCGATGTGCCCTATCGCGCCAATATCGACGCGCTGAAACGGCTTGGTGTGACGGATGTGATATCGGTCTCGGCCTGCGGGTCGTTTCGCGAACACATGGCACCGGGCGATTTTGTCATCGTCGATCAGTTCATCGACCGGACATTTGCGCGCGACAAGAGCTTTTTCGGCACAGGCTGCGTCGCCCATGTCAGTGTTGCGCATCCGACCTGCCCGCGCCTGTCGGACGCCTGTGAGACCGCGGGCAAGGCTGCCGGTATCACGATCCATCGCGGCGGCACCTATCTGGCGATGGAAGGGCCGCAGTTTTCTTCTCTTGCGGAATCGAAGATGTATCGCGAGCAATGGGGCTGCGACGTGATCGGCATGACCAATATGCCCGAAGCCAAGCTCGCTCGCGAAGCCGAGCTTTGTTATGCCTCGATCGCGATGGTTACGGATTATGACAGCTGGCACCCGGAACATGGTGAGGTGGATGTGACCACCATCATTGCGACCCTGACCGGCAATGCCGACAAGGGCCGTGCACTGGTCAAGGGCCTTCCCGCCCTGTTGGGGGCTGACCGCGCGCCCTGCCCGCATGGCTGTGACCGGGCGCTGGAATATGCCATCCTCACCGCACCCGAAAAGCGCGATCCGGCGCTGCTGGCCAAGCTGGACGCGGTGGCCGGGCGAATTCTCTGAAATCAGTTCTGTGGCAGGCGGTCTTGAACGGTCTGCCACAGGCCGTATGACCACAAGTCGTTGTGGGTTCCGCCGGGAATCGAGAAAAACTCGACCCTCTCACCGCCCATCTCGGCAAGGCGCGCGCCGTGATGCGCTGGAACGGTTTGATCATCTGTGCCGTGGAAGATCAACGTCGGCATCTCGATTGTCCCGATGATGTCGCGGGTGGCAAACTGGTCGCGCATCAGTGACGCTACGGGCAACCAAGGATAGCGTTCAGCCGCCACATCCACAGTCGCAGTAAATGGCGCTTCCAGCACCAGCATCTCGGCCTCGGGCCGTTGCGCCGCAACCGCCGCAGCCACTCCTGTACCAAGGCTTTGGCCGTGTAGAACAACTGGCTCTCCGGCCCTACGCAAATGGTCAAACAACTCTAATCCGTCCAAGATCAAACCTGCTTGGGACGGCGCGCCTGTACTTCCCGGAAACCCGCGATAGCTGGGCGCCAGAAGCCCGTAGCCGCTGTTCAGTATCTCTTGAAATCGGGCCGCGCGGTCGCTCAGATTGCCGCTCTGGCCGTGAAAGAACAATACGGTCGGGGCACCTTCGACGGCTGCCGGCGCGGCCCAAACCGTCAGAACCGTACCATCGGACATAGGCAGTGAAAGCACATCGATATCCGCCAAAGAAACCGAGGCTGGATCAGCCAATTCACCATCTGGCTTGTAAAGCAGCGATTGCTGGTTGAAGTACATGTATCCAACGATGATCCCATACACGACGCCCCCGGCCAGCATGAGGCCAAGCAGCAACCGTTTGATGCGATTGATCCGCTTCAACGAATTGGCATCTGTACTTTGGATCTGCACCTTTACCTCCTGCAATGTTGTGCCTTTTAGTCTGGGCAGGTTCAGGACCGTTTCAAGATGAATGAGCAAAGCTTCATCCAAACTTCAAGTCCTTGTCACACTGCCTAAATCTATGAGCTTTGCGATTCAGATGCGAGAAACGCACAGGTGCTCGATCTTGTCGCCTCAAAAACAGCCAAACGATCAAGGCAGATGCTTGACGTTGGCATCATACAAGGGCTTGGTGTGACGACACCTTTACAGGAGACACCATGTCGCTTGAACTCTGGCTGGCTTTTGTCGCCGCCTCCACCGCTTTGCTGCTGATCCCGGGCCCGACCGTGCTGTTGGTGCTGAGCTATGCGCTGTCCAAGGGGCGCAGTGTTGCCGTGGCCTCGGCCACAGGGGTCGCTGTGGGGGATCTTGTGGCGATGACCGCATCTTTGTTGGGACTGGGCGCGCTTGTTCTGGCCTCGGCCACCTTGTTTTCCGTCCTCAAATGGGTCGGTGCGGCCTATCTGGTCTGGCTTGGGATTAAACTGCTGCGCAGCGCACCGTCCGGCGGACTGAACGCGGTCGATACCGACCGCGATGTGACGGCACGCAATGTGTTTGGGCACGCCGCTGCCGTGACCGCGCTGAACCCGAAATCCATCGCCTTTTTCATCGCCTTTGTGCCACAGTTCCTGCGCCCGGCTGAACCTCTGGGACCGCAATTTGCCATCCTGATCGCCACTTTCGTCGGACTGGCCTGGCTGAATGCCCTGGCTTATGCGTTGCTGGCCGACCGGTTGCGGCGGCTGATTGGCCGTGCCAGCGTGATCACCGGGATGACGCGGTTTGGCGGGCTGAGCCTGATCGGGATGGGTGTCGTTACGGCAGTTCTACGCCGTCCGGCCTGATCCCTTTTTCAGTTTTCGGCGTTTTCCTTCATGAACCCGCGGATAAACCGGCGGATTTCGCGGGCCGCAGACGTATCCAGCTCCCTGCACAACTCGACAAACGCGTCGCGTTCATCCTTGTCCAGGCGCAGAACCAGCTGGCTGTTTTTCTTTGTCGATCCCTTGCCGTCTTTCTTTGGCACGCGCGTTGCTCCTAGCAAATGCTTGTTACTTTAGGCGATGCATTGTGTATACATAGCATAGTGATTGTCGTTATCTGGCACTTAACAGCACCGGAACGGAAATGGCAATGAACCTTCGAACCACACGAGCCTTTCTTTTGCGAAATCAACGCAATTGGCGTAAACCGCACTTGTCTTTGCCACCTGTCACACTTCACCGGTATTACGGGCTGCCCAAGGCTGTGGTTTAGCGCCGCTGGTGATCGCGCGAATGAATTGTTCCTTGCATGGCTAACCCTCTTGGGCCAAACACGTTTTGGTATTTGAAGCGGAAAAAGGTTGGTTCATGTCAAGGAACAAGACTGTCAAAGACTACATCCGGACGATTGTCGACTTCCCGCATGAAGGAATCCTGTTTCGCGATGTGACGACGCTGTTTGCCGACCCGCGCGGATTTCGGATGGCCATTGACCAGATGCTGCACCCCTATGCCGGGGAACGCATCGACAAGGTTGTCGGTCTTGAGGCGCGGGGCTTTATCCTTGGGGGTGCGATTGCGCATCAACTGAGCCTGGGTTTCGTGCCGATCCGCAAGAAAGGCAAGCTGCCCGGCACAACGATCAGCCAGGACTACAAGCTGGAATATGGCGAAGCGATCGTCGAGATCCACGATGACGCTATCCAACCGGGCGAAAAAATCCTTGTCGTTGACGACCTGCTGGCCACAGGCGGCACTGCGGCGGCGGGCATCAAACTGATCGAGCGTTTGGGCGGTGAGATCGTCTCATGCGCGTTCATTATCGACCTGCCTGACCTCGGTGGTCGCAAGCTACTGGAAGATATGGGCATGGACGTGCATGTCCTGTGCGAATTCGAAGGGCTTTAACGCGGCAAGCTTCGGATAGTGAAACAGGGGTCAAGGCCAGGTTCACGCCTTCAGAACCGCGCCGGGGTTCATGATGCCATGGGGGTCCAGCGCCGCTTTGATGGCCCGCATCGCATCCAGCTTTACCGGATCGCCATAGCGTTCCAGATCGTCCGTTTTCATGCGGCCCACGCCATGTTCCGCGCTGACCGAACCGTCAAAGGCGTGGACCAGATCATGCACGGCCCGCTTGACCACGGCGCTCTGACCTTCAAATTCCGCGCGGCGCTGCCCCTCCGGGGGAAAGACATTGTAATGCAGATTGCCATCCCCCAGATGGCCAAAGCAATTGATCCGGAACGGCCCGAGACTGGAAATCACCTTTTCCCCTTGGCGCACAAAATCCGGAATTCCTGAGATCGGGATCGAGATATCATGGCTCGACACCGAGCCGATCAGGCGGTTGGCCTCGGGGATACGCTCGCGCACGGCCCACAACTCACCGCGCTGCGCCTCGCTTTGTGCAATCACGCCATCCTGAACCAGCCCAAGTGCTTGCGCCCGGACAAAGATATCCTCCAGCGCGTCGGACGGAGACTGCCCCGGAGCCAGCCCCAACTCGATCAGAACGCTCCACTCTGGCGGTGTCTTAAACGGTTGCCGGACGTCCGGCAGAACCTCGGACAAGAACTCTAACCCTTGCTGGTGGATCAGTTCGAAAGTGCTGACAGCCTCGCCCACGCGATCATGCACCAGAGCCAGCAGGGAAATGGCGGCTTCGGGTGACGCCACCTGAAACATCGCCGTCCCGATCGCGGCAGGCCGGGGAAACAGCTTGAGCGCAGCTGCAGTGATGATCCCAAGCGTGCCCTCTGCCCCGATCAGCAGGTTGCGCAGGTCATAGCCTGTGTTGTCCTTTCGCAACCGGCTGAGACCGTGCCAGATTTGACCGTTGGGCAGAACGGCCTCGAGCCCAAGGCACAGGTCGCGCGCATTGCCATATCGCAAGACGTTGACGCCTCCCGCATTGGTGGACAGGTTGCCCCCGATCCGACAGGATCCCTGCGCCGCCAGCGTCAAGGGAAACAGGCGGTCTTGCGCTTCAGCCGCGGCTTGGACGTCCTGCAAAATGGCGCCGGCCTCGGCAATCAGCACATTTTCAGTGGAATAGACGGACCGGATGGCTGTCATCCGTTCCAGCGAAATCACAAGGGGCGCTGGCCCGTGCGGCATCACCTGCCCCCCGACCAGACCGGTTCCACCACCATAAGGCACCACCGGAACGCGCTCCCCGCACGCCACCTGCACCAGTACCGAGACCTCCTCGGTTGTGCGGGGCAAGGCCAGCAGGCCAGCCTGTCCGGCAAATCGCCCGCGCGGCTCTTCCAGATACCGGTCGGCCACCGGGCGCAACACCTGATCGCCCAGTTTCGAGCGGATCAGCGTGGCAATGCGGTCATCAGCGGGGTTCAAACTCATACGCTTTCAATGCCCAACCGATTCCTCCACGGCAAGCCTTATTCCAGATCAATCAGATAGCGCGGCTCCAGCACGACAACCGTTGGCCGATCCGGCAAGTCACGCAGTGAGACGGTGATCTCGGACACGCCGTCACGTTCAACCGGGAACTCATCTCGGATATCCACGAGGAAGCGATCCAGCGAAAACTCCGAGAACCAGTGCATCGGAACGATCACCGAGCTTTTCAGCCGCTTCAGAACCGAGATCATGTCAGGCAAGGGCATGGTTGTTCCGCCATCAACGGCGGCCATGACCACATCCAACCGACCCAGCGCAGCAAACTGTTCGTCTGAAGGTACATGATGCAAATGTCCCAGATGACCGATGCACAGACCTTCGACCTCGAACACGAAGATCGAGTTGCCGCGTTCCTCTACCCCGCCATAGGCCGAGCGGATATCGGTCGGGACATTGCGTATCAGCATCTCGCCCAGATCCAGATGATGTTCGATTCCTTGCCCGAACTCTCCCCATCCCGGGAGGACATGCGGGATCGCCGGGTCGGGATGCGCCGTCCAATGGGTGTCATGGGCATGGTTCATCGTCACCACATCGGGAATCAGATCGGCACCCCCGATGAACCCGGTAAAATCGGTCACCACATTCAACCCGCCACGGGTCTGGATCATAAAGGCGGCATGCGCGACATAGCTGATGCGCACCGAAAACTCCGGTACCGGGTCCTGCCACGCGGCTTTGTGCAGATATTCGATCCCCGGCGCCGCGTCGGCGATGGCGATACAATGGCTCGGCCGTCGCTCCTGCGCCACGGCCCCGCCCGAAATCACCATCAATGCTGCAACCAACCAGCGCATACCCGAAGTGTAGCGCAGATCGCCACCAAGTCATGCCCCTTGTTCATCTGGCCAAAAATATCCCGGGGGAGGTGCGGCTTGCCGCGGCGGGGGCAGAGCCCCCTAGCCCGCGTCTGTCTTGCCACGCCGGTCGGACCGCAGGCTGGCATAGAGAACATGCGTCCGCCATCGCCCGTTGATCTGTAGATATGACTGCGCCACGCCTTCATATTTGAAGCCTGAGCTTTCCAGCAAACCGCGCGACGCCCGGTTTTCCGGCAGGCACGCGGCTTCGATCCGGCTCAGATCCAGACGGGTAAAGGCGTGATGCACCATCGCGCCGATCGCTTCGCGCATGTATCCCTGACGGGCAAAGGATTCACCGGTCCAGTAACCCAGGGTTCCGGCCTGCGCAGGGCCGCGCCGAATATTGTCCAGCGTGATCGCCCCGACCAACACATTGTCTTCGCGGCGAAACAGGAACAGCGGGATTGCTGTACCACTCGCGACCGAGCGCTGAGCCCAGTAGACCCGATTGGTAAAGGATTTGCGGCTCAGGTGATCCTTGGCCCAGATCGGCTCCCACGGGGTCAGGTAACCTTTTGAGGCGCGCCGCAACGCTGCCCAATCATTGAAATCGGAATGTACAGGCGGGCGCAAGCTGAGCCGCGCGGTCTCGAGTTTCAGCTTGCGTCTGCCCAACAGCATCACGCTGCACGCCTCTCCTGCAAGTCCGCCAATGTCGGTGCGTCTGCGACCGGTCCGTAAAGCGCCAGCGCCGCCGGGGCCTGAACAGCCATGGTTTCGGCAAAGGCGCGCACGTCTTCGGTGCTGACCGCATCGATCTTGGCGACCGTGTCTTCCAGCGAAGGTACCCGTCCCCAGATCTGCACCAGCCGCGCCAGACGCTCAGCCCGATTCGACGGGCTTTCCAGCCCCATCAGCATCCCGGCCTTCATCTGGGCGCGGGCACGGGCGACCTCTTCGGGGCTCATGTCCTCGGCGGCGCGCTTCATCTCATCGATCGTGATCGTCGCCAGCTCGGCCACCTGATTGGCCGAAGTTCCGGCATAGATCGTGGTTGTTCCGGTATCGGCATAGGCACCGGTCTGCGCAAAGATCGTGTAGCACAGCCCACGTGTTTCACGCACTTCCTGAAACAGGCGCGAAGACATGCCACCGCCCAATGCGGTCGAATAGATCTGCGCCGTATAGATCGCATCGTCGCGATAGCCGGGGCTTTCCAGCGCCAGAGCGAAATGCGCCTGTTCCAGCTCTTTTACCTGCCGGGCTTCGCCACCGGTAAAGCGTGCAACCTCGGGGATCAGACCCTTACGGGATTGCAGATGGCCAAACATCTCTTCGGCCAGTTTCATCAGCATATCGTGATCCACAGCACCTGCTGCAGACAGGATCATCTGTTCGGGGCCATAATGTTCCGTCACAAAGCCCGACAGATCCTCACGCGAGAAGGCACTCACCCGCTCCGTTGGGCCCAGGATCGTCCGGCCCAGGGGCTGGTCGTGATAGCTCTGCTCCTGCAGCCAGTCAAAGATCACATCGTCGGGCGTGTCATGGGCCTGACCGATTTCCTGAAGGATCACGCCCCGCTCGACCTCGATCTCGCGCGGATCGAAAACCGGGTTCAGAACGATGTCGCCGATGACATCCATCGCCAGCGCTACGTCGTCCTTCAGAACGCGTGCATAATACGCCGTCACCTCGCGCGAGGTATAGGCGTTGATATAGCCGCCCACATCCTCAATCGCCTCGGCAATCTGCAAGGCCGAACGGCGCTCGGTTCCCTTGAACGCCATATGCTCAAGGAAATGCGCGATGCCGTTCTGCTCGATCCGCTCATGCCGCCCACCGGCGGTTACCCAGATGCCGATGGCCGCTGATTGCAGCCCCGGCATGTGCTCACTGACGATACGAAACCCGTTCTTCAGTTGGTCTTGTCTGACAGTCACTCAGCGATGTGCCTTTTTATATGATCCTCAAGGGCAACCAGATCATTGGCGATGCGGGTCACCCGTTCCGGACGTTCATACAGATCAGACATGCGGGAGGGAAGAGGCGGATGTTCGCCACTCGCCTTCTCGACCGCGGCCGGGAATTTCGCCGGGTGCGCGGTGGCCAGCGTGATCATCGGAACGTCTGCCGCGCGGTGCTCTTCGGCAACCTTGATGCCCACGGCGGTGTGCGGGCAGACCAGTTCGGCACTGTGCGCCAGCGTGGATTTGATCGTGGCCAACGTTTCCTCTTCGGACACACGGCCCGAATCGAAATACTCACGCAGCGCTTCCATCGCACCCTGGCTGATATTGAAACCACCCTTTTTCAGCTCATCCATCAATTGTGCGACGGCCCCGCCATCTTCACCATAGGCATAATAGAGCGCGCGTTCGAAATTCGAGCTGACCTGAATATCCATCGACGGGCTGATCGAAGGGATGGTTTCACCCTTGAAATACCCCTCGCCTGTCAGGCAGCGATGCAGAATGTCGTTCTGGTTGGTCGCCACCACAAGGCGGTCAATCGGCAGCCCCATACGCTTGGCCAGATAGCCTGCGAAGATGTCGCCAAAGTTGCCGGTTGGCACCGTGAAGCTGACCTTGCGATGCGGCGCGCCGAGACTGACGGCGGCCGAGAAGTAATAAACGATCTGCGCCAAGACGCGGGCAAAGTTGATCGAGTTCACACCCGCCAGTTTCACGCCATCGCGGAAGTCGAAATCGTTGAACATGTCTTTCAGCGCAGCCTGACAATCGTCGAAATCGCCATCCACGGCCAGAGCATGTACATTGCTGTCCGCAGGCGTCGTCATTTGTCGACGCTGCACCTCGGACACGCGGCCATGCGGGAACAGGATGAACACATCCACCGCGTCCAGCCCGCGGAACGCCTCGATCGCTGCTGAACCGGTATCCCCACTGGTCGCGCCGACGATGGTCACACGGTCACCACGGCGTTTCAGCGCCACCTGGAACAACTGGCCGATCAGCTGCATGGCAAAGTCCTTGAAGGCCAGTGTGGGGCCGTGGAACAGTTCCAGCAGGAAGTGGTTCTCGTTCAGCTGTTTCAATGGCGCGCGGGCATCGTGGCCGAAGCCTTCGTAAGCACGGGCGATGATCGCCTTGAACTCAGCCTCGGCGAATGAGCCGCTGACATAGGGCCACATCACGCGGAATGCGATTTCTTCATAGGGTAATCCGGCCAGCGCCGCGATCTCGTCCTGCGACATCACCGGGATTTCGGCGGGCAGATACAGGCCACCGTCGCGGGCAAGCCCGGTCAACATCGCCTCTTCAAACGTCAGTTCGGGTGCCTGCCCGCGGGTCGAGATATATTTCATGTCGCGTCACTTTCAGAATTGGCACGGCTGCGCCACAGGAAGTACCCGGTCATCGCGGCCCAGACCAGAGCCAGACCAAACCAGGTGATTGCATATTGCAGGTGATCGTTTGGTAAGCCCGCCGTGTCCACCGGCAGCGGTGTCACATTCGGATCGGTTTGCGAACGGGCGATCAGCAGAACAGGCTCCGCGCCCAGTGCAGCCGCAAGCGTGGGCACATCGCGGGCGAACCAGATATTGGCATCGAGATCAGGTGCGGGCGTGTAATTGTCAACCTCGTCCGGCCAGTGCAGATTGCCGGTGATCTCCATCTGCCCGTTGCGCCGCCCGGTCTGTTTGGCCGTGGTCGGGATGAAACCCCGGTCAATCAGAATGGTCCGGCCCCCGGTGCGAAACGGCTGAATGATGCGGTACCCCGCACCGACCTGTTTGAGCGATACAAGAACATGGATCTCCGCAGGCTCCATCTCGCCCGACGCCGTTACCGGCAGGTATTTGTCTTGATCCACCGAAACCTGCGGCGGCAGGGAAACCGGCGTGGCCGAGATCCGATCTTCGATCTCGGCCAGAACGTCCTGCTTCCACGCCAGGCGCTGCACCTGCCAGATGCCCAGCGACAGAAGCACGCCCAAACCGGCGAGGCCGAAGATCAGCAGGAACAGGATACGGCGCATGTCAGGACCAAACTTCTTTGCAGGAACCGGCGTCTTGTTAAGGGGCGCGCGGGCTGAATTGCAACCACGCAATTGTATGGGGCGCAATCTTACGCCCCGCATAGAGAAAAAGCCGCCCCTTGGGGCGGCTTTTGCAACTGATCAGCCTGACCGGCGTTACATCAGCGGAGCCTGGCCCCAGATGTAGACGGCAAAGAACAGGAACAGCCAGACCACGTCGACGAAGTGCCAGTACCAAGCGGCGGCCTCAAAACCGACGTGTTTTTCGGGGGTGAAGTCACCCTTAAGCGCGCGGATCAGGCAGACGGTCAGGAAGATTGTCCCGATGATCACATGTGCGCCGTGGAAACCCGTTGCCATGAAGAAGTTGGAATAGAACTGGTCGCCGCCGAATTCCCAGCCTTCATGCTTGAGCAGTTCGGCGTATTCATAGCCCTGAAGGAAGGTAAAGGCGATGCCCAGCACGATGCCAATGGCCAGACCATTGATCAGCGCCTTGCGGTCATTGTCATGCACCAGTGCATGGTGCGCCCAGGTGATCGCACAGCCTGACAGCAACAGGACCAGAGTGTTGATCAGCGGCAAGTGGAACGGGTCAACGGCATGAATATCCGGCTGGATGTATTCGGTGCCTGCATAGTCGTACATCGGGTACATGCGATGTTTGAAGAACGACCAGAACCAGGCGAAAAAGAACATCACCTCGGACATGACGAACAGGATGAAGCCGTAACGCAGACCGATGCGGACAACAGGCGTGTGATCGCCCTGACGGCTTTCTGCGACCACATCCGACCACCAGGCGAACATCGTATAAAGCACCGCTGCCAGACCGGCCCAGAACATGAAGGGCGTGATGCCTTGCATCCAGAGAACGGCTCCGAACAGCATGACAAAGCCGCCGACGGCGCCGATCAGAGGCCAGATCGACGGGGCCAGAATGTGATAATCGTGGTTTTTAGCGTGTGCCATCAGCGTCCCTCACCTACAGGCGTTAGTTCGTGTTTGTATCTGCCTGCGCATCGAGGGCGGCATAGCCCTCGGGCAGGTCAATTTCGTAGAATGTATACGACAGCGTGATCGTATGAACATACTTGGCTTCAAGATCCTCGACCATTTCCGGGTCGACGAAGAACGTCACTGGCATCTCAACGCGTTCGCCAGGTTGCAGCACCTGTTCTTCAAAGCAGAAACAGGCAATCTTCTGGAAATACCCACCCGCAGAATAGGGGGCCACGTTGTAAGACGCCTGCCCGGCAATGGGGCGGTCTGTCGGGTTATAGGCCTCGTAAAAGGCGAGGCCGGTTTCGCCGATGCGCACATCCATCTCGCGCACGACCGGCTTGAACTCCCATTCCATATCCTTGGCCTTGGACGCGTCAAAGCGGATGGTAACTGTGCGATCCAGAATGGTATCGGGGGCGGTTTCGGCAACACCAGTGGTGCCGCCAAATCCGGTCACCCGGCAGAACCAGTTGTAAAACGGCACCGATGCCCAGGCGAGACTGCCCATCAGGACAACCACGCCGACGGTC
>NZ_JBXWSL010000029.1:0-34354 GCF_059613425.1 Ruegeria sp. BHSA123
CCGGCGATACCACGAAAGCCTGCAGAACCTCACCCCGGCCGATGTCTACTTCGGGCGCGGCCAAACCATCCTGCGACAACGAGAAAGGATCAAACGAAAGACCATCGAAACGCGACGCTTGCTTCACCGCAAATCCGCCGCATAATCAACCCAACCAGATGAGCCAAATCCTCTCTTAGTTCAGGCGGCAATCTGTCCCAATATCCCTGACGACGGACAAGTCACGAAGTCAAGCTGATCCATCCGGCCTACGTGAATCCATTCGTCAAATGTCAAAAGAACGATACGGCCGATGCGGAAGCGATCTGCGAAGCCGCGAGTAGACCAACTATGCGCTTTGTTGCCGTGAAAAGTGAAGAGATCCAGGCGTCCGCAATGGTTCTGCGGGCCCGGGAGTTGCTGGTTCGGCAGCGGACGTTCGCTGAAATCTGCTGAACGGCAGAGTTGCGGACCCAAGCCGCCCTCTGATGGTATCGCTTGAATGTCTGCGTTACATTGGAGCGGTCGTCGCCTAGAACAGCTTGCAATTCTATTGCGACAGAAACCCGAATAGTGGATGTCCATGTCCGACACAATCCTTGCTGCTGAACCAACTATCCGCCTTATTGCCTTCTTATCCGTCCTGGCGGCGATGGCACTTTGGGAAGTGGCCGCACCCCGGCGAAGACGGGATATTCCGCGCGTTATCCGATGGACAAACAACCTTGCGCTCGTGGTGCTCGACACCGCCATCCTGCGGCTGACCTTTCCAATCCTCGCAGTTGGTCTCGCAGCTATGTCCGAGGATCGCGGATGGGGGCTCTTCAACAACATCGAGGCGCCGGTTTGGGTTGCCATCGTGGCCTCCATGCTGCTTCTCGATCTCGCAATCTACCTTCAGCATGTGATGTTCCACGCCGTACCGGGGCTTTGGCGTCTGCACCGGATGCATCACGCCGACCTCGATTTTGACGCGACCACTGGCTTGCGTTTCCATCCGGTAGAAATTCTCATCTCGATGGGGATCAAGCTGGCGGTTGTAGCAACCTTGGGGCCGCCCGCTGTCGCCGTGCTCCTGTTCGAGGTGATCGTGAACGCTACTGCGCTCTTCAATCACGCAAACATTGACTTGCCGCGTCCGGTGGATCGAATACTTAGATGGATCGTCGTCACTCCAGACATGCACCGAGTCCACCATTCCGTTGATCCAAGCGAGACCAACTCGAACTTTGGGTTTAATCTACCGTGGTGGGACCGACTTCTAGGCACTTATGTTGCGCAACCCGAGATGGGGCATAAGGGCATGGAAATCGGCATCGAGCAGTTTCGCACACGCCGAGACCTCTGGCTCGACCGAATGCTGATTCAGCCGCTGCGCGGCCCGGCGAGCGGAGGTGCCCTCGACACCCCGAGCCAACGGAAGCGATCTTCATCTGTCTCGTCCGGGCAAACCAAGCTTGGCACTGACCAAATAGACCAATAGCGTTGAGACTGTAGCGCGTGGCGTCTGTCCCGCTGATCCCCAGGGCGTCGCGGGCTGGTTTCGCAACCGCGAACTTACGCCCCGACGGATCGTGCATGAAAGCGGAATGTTGTCGATCTTGTTGCAGCGCGGCCTCGCCGGTCTCGGTCTGCCTGCGACCTGCATTGTTGCCCTCAAGGCGCAAAAGAGCTTGTCGGCACGGCTCAACAAGTCTGACGCCACCTATGCCGAAGGATTGGCGCAGCTCGCCCGAACCGGCTGGTTCACTGCGGTGCATATCCGCAGCGAAGAGGTCGACCGGCTGCGATGCCTTGTCGGTGCCCTTGAAAGGCTGATCCGGCAGCGCAAGGACCTCGAAGGTCACATCCGTGGCGTCCTCAAAACCTTCGGCATCCGTATGATCGGTATTGGCCATTCTCCATCGAATTTGGGTCGATGGCACCGTATTCCGGCTCGACGCTGAACTGAACATGGACTGATCGTCTGTTAATCCACCTGTTGCCTGCCTGATAGCAGGCCTTCGAGGTCTCGCAGGGACGTGGTTCCGATGATGTCGTGGTCTGGACCGTCGCTGAATCTAGTCATGCACGCCTATGAGATGGGCACATCGGAAATACATCGAACCAGCATCATGTTGGCAGCCGTCGCGCTGACCACGACCCGAAGCATGTACCCCAAGGATCTCAATCGAAGGCCATGACAGAAAGCAGAGCGGACACTAACAAGGTAAAGTTACACCGCCATGGCGGATCAATCATGCTACGCAAAACAGCTTGACTGGGACGGCTCCGTTACCGAAGTCCTGACCCTAATGGCTTCGCAGAGGTGAGTGCGAGTTGGCCGCATTACATTTACCCAAATGCTCATTGATCCTTGTCAAGATTTGCGTGGGCAAGAAGTGGTACAGTCACTGGTAATTAAGGGGGTGCTCATGGAAGAGTTGGTTGAATTCGGAAGATCATTCGTCCAGGCCATGCGTAAGCGCAGGGGCCTTGGAAGTGTTGATGAAATGTATGCTGAAAACGCACAGTCGATAGAGGCAGTTGTGCCTCCAGTTCGCCAATTCCGCGTTACAAAGGGTCGAGAAGCCATAAAGGGAAAAAGAGGGGATTGGTTGGCATCGCACGAAATTCAAGAACTAGACGTGGATGGCCCCTACGTCCACCCACCCAACCGCTTTGGAGTGCGCTTCAGGGCTGAAGTGGTTCAGAAGGCTACGGGTGAGCGTATGACCCTGCGCGAGATCGCAATGTATTCGGTGGCAGAAGGCAAGATTGTGCTGGAAGAGTTCTTCATGCTGCCTAAGTAAGAAGAGCGACTAACAACATCGTCTATTTGTTGGTTTAATCAGTGCGCATGGCTCTTGGGCGAATTGAAATTCCGGACGGAGGTCGGGAATGCAACACAGAACAGTGGCATATTATGTAGGAGTTGATGCTGACGACGCGTCGATTTTGGAATGCGCTGAAACTGCCCGTATTCAGAACGGCCACTTGATTTGTGTAATGATCGCGGCTTTACCTAACCTGCCTTACTTAAAGTATGGATCAAACAGGTTCGTTGAGGGGGGTCTTCCCTCAAACTGGTTGGATGTTCTTAACGCGCAAAATGCCGCCTTGATGTCCCGCGCCACTGAAGTTGAAGCGTTTCTGGTCGAGCAGGGCGTACCGGCAAATGTAATCGCCTTTATGGGATCTGGAGCAGAGTTACAGCATCTTGTGGCAGGACAAGCAAATTGCTCTGATATCGCTTTTCTAGACGCTGAGTTGCGAAAAGACCCCGATTTATTTCACAAGATCGCGTGCGGAGTGTTGTTTCATTCGCCGGTCCCCCTGATGATCAATGGAGATCCGTTTGCCCAACGCGACTGCATTTTTTTGGCATGGAATGATAGCCTGCCTTCGTCTAGGGCTGCGCATTTAGCTTTACCCTATTTTCTGGCGGCCAACGAAGTTGTGATTGGGTGTTTTGATTTGCCGTCGCCTGATGACGTAAAAGATCAAGTGCCCGGAACTGACATTGCTGGATGGCTCAGCCATCACGGTTGCAACGCGACCGTGTCGCAGTTCCCATGTGGTGGGGCTTCGATCGAACACTGCATTCAAGAACGCGCAAGAGAATTGGGAGCCGACCTCGTTGCTATGGGCGCTTATGGGCATTCTCATTTGCGTGAGTCAGTTTTTGGGGGAACGACGCAAGCAATGTTAGAGCAGACGAGGTTGCCAGTGCTTTTCGGACACTGATTAAACGAACCGGCGACTGTGATTTGCTGGGAGCCATAGCTAAAAATGTTCACCTGCAGATGCGGGAGCAGCCAGTTGTTATTAGGAAATCGCTTGAGATTGATGCTGGTTTGCCCGACTGTTTCAGCCAAGGAAATCTATTACAATTGACGTCAGTTCGTCCCAGTCAGTAAATTCCCGTGCCCCATCTTGTGGATCGATTTTTCGACCTAGCAAGACAACGTGCTTAAGGACCTCCCTCTCAAAATACCCGTAGTTCTCGGGCCTCACCGCGCCTGCGATCAACGCCGTCGCATTCGGTTCAAAACCTGTTCGCATAAACATTTCGTTGAGATAGTCGCGTGCTTCTTCTCGACCTGACGCGAAAGAAGCTTTTAGACCAACGGAAAGCACGAGAGACTTTCGTTTAGTTAGGGCATCTCTGTTTGAAGTGACAAAAGCCTCGAATGACTCGGGGTGCCTACGTTCGTGGACAGGGGCCAGAAGAACAACCTTGACCACACCGTCAAGCGATACGTGGCCAGAGAAATCATCGGTATTGATCAGGTTTGTTTTGAAACCGGCATTCTTCGCGACATTACAGATGAAACGCGCAATCTTTGCTGTGTGGCCTTCGACGGTAGCGAAGGCGATGAGTACGGTCATTCCGATCCTCCCAAAATCGGCCTGAATAGATTTTTTATTATGAGTAAGTGGCGAGCGTTGCCCTTGATCTCCATCAAAGGCGTTTCTTGGGAGCATATCGGGATAGTTGTGGTACGTAATTGCTGTCCAAGCGGAGAATGATTTTGAGGAAGTTCGCGACGACAGCTATTTCCAAGAGAACTTGCTTGTTTCGGCTGACAATTTTGAAACTAGCAAGGCCAAATGGTCCGTTTTGCTATCTTAAGGAAAAGGTCAAGGCAGCGGTGAAAATTGTAAAACTGATACACCACACCGAGAACTTCACCTGTTGGCGCGCGGGCAGGTTTCTGAGCAATCTAATCATAGTCAAACCTTTCAGACAAAATCCGGTAGGACGCGGTGCCCCGTGCGATTAGATGATCTTCGACGACGTCCATCATGGCAGGGGGGCCGCAGAGAACATAAAGCCAGCTTTCAAATTGCTTAGAAGATAAATTGCGGTCCAATAGGGGACCGTCGACCAAACCTGTTTCTCCGCGCCAATCCTTTGGCGGTTCGGATAGAACAAATACTGTATCTTCCTTGGATAACTCCTGGCGATAAGCAATCTGTTCCACGACCCGGTTGCCATAGATAAGCTTGATATCGTGCCGTGTCCCACTCGCCCTTGTCTGACGCAAAATGCTCAGCATCGGCGCGATCCCGACGCCACCTGCGATCAGTACAATGCCTTTCTCAGGACGGTGGTCGATCGACAGATTTCCGTATGGGGCGTCCAGATAAACCGGGGTTTGCGGAGCGATCTTTCCGAGGCCGCATGTGAAATCCCCAAGCTCCTTGATCATGAATGAAACTTCGGGTCCTTCGGCCGGTGCAGAACTAATCGAGAATGGGTTCTCGTGTAGCGAGAAGGCACTGTGGCCGACATTTAGCCAAGCAAACTGCCCTGCTTTGAAGGTCAGTCCGTTGTGACCATCGGGCTTGACGCGCAACTCCCATTGCCTCGGTGTTAGTCGACACACAGAAGTGACGTGCCACGGCCTTTTCCTCTGACGCAAAGGACGAACGAGATAGACATACAGTGAAGCTCCAACTGCAATACTGGTCAGGGCAAGCCAGAGATACGTCAATAGCGGATGCCCACCGTAGCGCCCAGCATATACCGTGTGGTGCAATAGCAGGCAGGCAATCCCCAAGGCTCCCAGCCCGTGTAAGAGGCGCCATGTCTCGTATTTGTAATCAAGGGATTTACGGGCAATTGCCGGGGCGACCAGAATGAACAGTAAAAAATAAGCGCCGATGCCAGATACCAGCGCAGAAAAGTCGGTCGTAATCGTAAGTTGGTGTGTTTCATCCCACGGGCGGCGTCCGCCAGAAGGCGTTCCCTGATACAGCAGCGGGTGTATAAGCGCAAAGCCGAGTGCGGTACGCGCCATCAACTGATGCACCCGCATGGTCACATCCATACCCAAACTACAAGAGATGAACCGGAACCGCCCAGACAGGACGAACTCCACCAGGATTATTGAAAATGCAAGCATTCCAAGCCCGGACCCGAGATCTTGATGAAATGGTCGCGGTGGCCATCCCAAGGACCAAGAAAAACCCAAGGGAGCCAAGATCAGCAAAACGTAAATCAGCGCCAGATACGGCCATTTCATACGGCTTTGTTCCACTGTGCTAAAGGTAGGCAACTCGGGCTCATTCAGGATAAACGCTAAGCTGACCTGGGACTCCGATCAAGCCTACTGAGATTGGTCTTAATTTCAGCACGACATGGCAAGTTTGTTGGCTGACGGTTCTTGTTTCTGTTGGCTCAGCCGGTTCGTGCGATTTGGCAAAAGCTGAAGCTGCATGCTTGCGCAAGATCAAGGTTCTTAACCGCGTTTTCTGTCATAATGTTACGCGCGCGAAATCCGACCAAAGGAGGAGGTTCAAAAAATGTTAGAAGACAAAAAGTCCCCGCAACTTTTCACTGGAACGCATCCGCTCCCAGACAATTTTCGACGTGAAATGGAAACCCTGATGTCGCGTTTTTTTGGAGCAAGATCACCTTTCCTACCAATGGAAACGGCTGCGCAACGCACGGGTTTTCCGTCTCTTGATATGACGGGTGCAATTTCACCGGCGATTGATATCCAAGAAACGGATTCTGCGATTGTTCTTACGGCTGAATTGCCGGGGCTCGAAGAGGATGACGTCGAAATTGAAGTCAAGGACCGCAGGCTAATCCTGCGCGGTCAGAAGAAGATTGCGCATGATGAAACGGGCGATCTGCGTGTCAGCGAAAGAAGCTATGGCAGCTTTTCTAGAGCCATGACGCTGCCAGACACCGTGGAAATCGACAAGGTTTCAGCAACATTCGACAAAGGCGTTTTGCATATCGAAATGCCGAAGACTAAGCCTCGGGATCCAAGTCGTAAGATAAAGGTATCGTCGAAATAGACGGCCTGCTGGTTCGCAACTGTCCTTAAGCATGACAGCACTGAGGGCCGATCATCGGTCGGCCTTTTCGAGTTGCGGACCTATAAGTGTTATTGGTTGAATCCGGGCAGACATCGTAAGTGTTTGCAATTATGCTGTTTCTGAGCACTCGTACGTGGCCATACGTTCGGTGTTGCAGCGTGGTAGAATGTCTTCACGCGATTGGATAGGCGTAGTGCTGATCCTGCTGTTCGCTAAACCGTCCGCCAGACTTGTCGAGGCGCTGTTACCCGACAGAGGTGCAGAGTTAACTAGATCTCTAGATCCTCTCATTCCTGGGATCCTAGAAATAGCTGTGGAAACAACAAAAGCTAAAGTCGAACAAATTGTAAGGGCCGAAGTGGCACACCTTCGGTCATGTATGGGGACATCTCAGCCAAACGGAATCGACTTTGTGGGGGGGACAACGTTGAGACTGCTGTGTCCGAAGCGCGCTCGTACATAGACAAGATGAAACTGTTCAGCAGGTCCGATTTAGAGATATCCAGTATCAAGGGTATGTACCATATCCTCGGTCATCTTGATTGGCTGCTCTACCGGTGTAGCCAAGATTATCGGATAATCGAGTTGCCGAAGGACCGGCGTTTGAAACGGCTTGCTTCGATGATAGTTCCAGAAACTGACAGTTACTTGGAAACCGACTATCCAGAGAAACGTGAAAACACGCTGAACCGTGTTCGCCGTTTTCTACGACGGAAAAGGAAGCTTCGCAGAGACTTGCTCATTTCCGACGTTGCGACTGACAGCCTGCCAGACGGAGTGGTATCGGCTCGGTTGCGTGCTCTCAGATGGTTGCATTGAGTGTCTTATCACCTTTGGCAGAATTCTCAGGCATATGAACGTATCGGAAGGAGCATCATCTGTGGACGCAGGTGGTGAGGTCAATGTCGAGATGGCGCAATTGGATGTTCGCCTGGATTAGATTTGGCGCGTGCTCAAACTCTATTCCAATGAAACGCCAAAGTTCTTACTGGAGTGAATAAAATGAGCAAGGTCAAAGAAGTTTCCTTGGGATACTGTTTAATTGAATCTTCATCAGAGGTAGGGAATTGGAGGAGCATATGCAGTTTTTTCTAGGAATTTTATTGGCTTTGTTCACCACGGCACCTGCACTGGCGCAGGACGTCAATGTCAGTGCCGGAAGTGATTTGTACCGGAAGTATTGCTGGCAATGCCATGGTTTCGAAGCAACTGGGGATGGGCCGATGGCCGAAATGCTTGCTATTCGAACACCCGACCTCACCAAGCTGGCGAGTGAAAACGATGGAGTGTTTCCTATAGGCCGAATAGCTGAACAGATTGATGGTCGTTCACAATTGCTCGCCCATGGGGGCGAAATGCCAATCTTTGGTGCGGTGTTTGAGACAGACCAACAAATCGCGTTAGCTTTGCCTAATGGGCAACCAATGATGGTAGGCCTGCCGTTGGCGAATTTGCTCGCCTTTCTTGAATCGATCCAGGCTGAATAGTCACTGACTAATCTGCTAATCTGTATCAGCCGTGTGTTTGATAGACATGAGAGTCAATGGCGGCCCTACCACTTCGAAGGCCACAGTACTGGCTAAGGTAAAGGCCAAGATGGACGCGGCCCAATTCGGAAATTGCTCTCCGGCTACAAGGGCCATTCCAACCGCGACACCGGCCTGCGGCAGCAACGCGGGACCATACCAGGGGGCCTGACGGCGAGGCAGGCCCCCAATTCTTGCCCCGCAATAGCCCCCAACTAGGCGGGACACTATGCGCAAGATCAGGAAAAGTGCACCGACCCAGCCCATCAAGCCAAAGGCTTCAATATTCAACGTTGCGCCAGCCAGCAGGAAGAAAAGGATCATAAATGGCCACTGAATGTGCTCGATTTCATGAAAAGCACGGTCATGATGGCGGGCCAGATTCCCGATAACTGCGCCCACAACCATGCCTGTTAAAAGGAACGAAACTTCCAGCCATAATGAAAGACCTGCTGTAAGAAAGACGATTCCCACCGCTTCGGCTTGCATTGGCTCCCCCGGGTTTAAGCGACCAGTTAGGTAAGCGGACGGTACGCCTAGTGCTGCACCCAATAAAATGGCGCCCCCAAAATCCCACATCGCCGTGATCGTGACCGTGGCCAAACTGTCATAATGACCGGCCAGAACCAAGGCGATGCTGAAAACGATCAGACCCCAAGCGTCATCAATTGCGACAACGCCCTTTAAGGTCTCGGTGAAGCTGTTGGACACTCCAGATTGTTTGATTACGTCAGTCATGGCGGCCGGAGCCGTAGCTGTGGCAATTGCCGCCAGCACCAACGCTAACCCGAAGGGTACGCCAACTGCAGTTAGTCCAGCCGACACGATAAGAAAGGTCGCAATTACAATCGATATCGAAATCGTCAGAATGGCACGGCCATGCCGAACCAGGTTCTCTCGGGTTAAAGATCCTCCAAGAAGAAACGCGACCATCGTCAAGGCCACAATGGATACCTCGTCGAACCAAATGGCAACGTCGAGTGGGATCAACCCCATCCCGGCGTTCCCTGCGATCAGACCGAGGAAAAGTAAGGTTGTAACACGAGGAAGATGCGTGGCCCTGCCAAGCTGGTCGGCCGCCAATCCGGCAAGGAAGAGGACACCAAGGGTAATCAGAAAGCCGGCAACGTGCATAGAAAACCAAGCGTTAAGTTCATGTCTAGACTACTCTAACTCCAACTCCGCCTACTAGGGTCAGGATGCATTGATTTCCCGAGCGCTGCGTGATTCACGGCGCCGAAAACAGAGCGGTGACATGAGCAGTCTTTTCTGGCTGACCGACGCACAGATGGCGCGTCTGAAACCCTACTTTCCAAAGTCGCACGGTAAGCCAAGGGTCGACGACCGGCGGATTCTGAGCGGGATAATTTTCATCAACCGCAATGGGTTAAGGTGGCGCGACGCTCCTGAAGCCTATGGTCCACACAAGACGCTTTATAGCCGTTGGAAGCGCTGGAGCGAAAAGGGCATATTCGCGCGGATGTCCCAAGGTCTTCCTCTCGGCCATCGCGCTCGCAGCCGTCGTCATCTACTGGTTATGAATCCTGACCCTAGGAACCGATGTCGGAGAGATTGCGAGTGTCCCGTCGCAGCTTTAGCCGAAGGTCCTAAAAATAAGTGATATTGATCTGTATTAAGGCGAAAGCGCGCCGCAGGTGGCAAAATAGCTCATTCAGAAAATGCGGAGGAATTTTTGATGCCGACAAAGAAATCCAACACAAATAGCCCGACCTCACTTTTGGATGTTTTCAAGCAAATGCAGCCGCCCATTTCTGGCAATCCGGCCTTCGGTGCCCAGATCGAACAATTTTGGGACGCGCAAGAGAAATTGCTCGAAGAAACCGAGGCCTTTGCGCAGCATTGGTTCGAACGGCGTCATGAGGCGGTCCGGACGGCTCTAAAAGCTGCACGCAATGTGTCTTCCGCGAACCCGTCCGATCCTTCTAAAGCCTTTCAGAGCATGGCGGAGTGGCAGCGCCATTCGGCGGAGCGGTTGGTTGCTGACGCTCAGGAATGGTTCGAAACCGTGTCCCGTTGTGCATCTTATGTCGCTGAAACCGAAGCTGAAGCTGTTGAGAAAACAGTTGATGATGTTGTAGCCGCTACAAACGGCGCGGGGAAATCTTCAAAGTCTGAGCCTGTGTAGGTTTCCTGCTGCCGAGGAACCAAACTGGAATCATTGGAGCAGTAGATAGGAGGTCAAATGTACAAGAATATCCTGATCCCGGTTGCTCTGGACCAAGAATACGACACACAAGCGTCGTTTGAAGCCGCGCGCCAATTGGCTGATGCGGACGCTGTATTCACTGTGATACACGTCCAAGAGCCAATTCCGGCGTATGTAGGGTCTCAGATTCCCAGCGAAGTACTTGCCAATACGCGGCATGAAATCCTGGAAAACCTGCATCAAACTGCTTCTGAAATTCCAGGCGCGAAGGCTCGGCTCATCTCTGGGCACGCGGGTAGGGCTATTGTAGACTTCGCAAATGAGAGCGACGCGGATTGCATCGTCTTGGTTTCGCACAAGCCTGGTTTTGAGGACATATTCTTAGGTTCCACTGCGAACAGAGTCGTGCATCACGCAAGGTGTTCGGTTCACGTAATTCGTTGATCCAAGGTTAGCGACACAACCATATAACTGTATTCTACCGTAGGCTACATCCTATCATCCCGAACCAAACGCCATCTCCATTTTTGTATCGATAACCAAAAATGGAGTTGGGAAATGTCACAGTTTCGGAAACTGATTTCTCTTAGAGGAACGTATCCCTCCACTACAGCATCTACTCAAGATCTCTTTTTGCGTGCAGCTGACTTCGCAAGACGCAAAGACCACCCACTGTGGATCGATGTGAATGGCGTTTCGAATGCATACGTTGCATTTGAGCAGGCTCTTGAAGTTGCATTGATAAATGCAGCCTGCGAGACAAATGAAACTAGCCCAGAGAGATTACGCAAATTCTTCGGCGATTTCGTTTCGAAATTTGCCTTGGCTTGCCCTCGCGGGGAAGAGTTTTTGCCCGACATCGCTCGCGTCCTTTTTAAAGATAGCGAACTTAAAAATTCATTGGCTGCAACAGCTATATTGAAAGTTCGCGGCCGCGATTGCCAATTTCAGGAAGACTTTCATAGCGCCGGGCGCCAAGTCTATGGGGGCTATGATCCGCAGTTCGGACAGTGACGCAAGCGATGCAGTCTCTGGAACTACCTGCAAGTTACGTCGATTTATGGGTCACAATTTTATTGAAGCCGTTACTAGTGCGTTTCCAGACGGTTCAAAAGGGCTGAACCGCCTCGGTTTTCCCGGAGACCGATTACTCTGTTTCAGGCGACTTTATCGGACTCATTGCACTGTTCATAGAATGTCTCCTCGGCTTCTACTGGCGAGATGTTTCCGATGGGTTGCAGCAGGCGGCGGTTGTTGAACCAGTCGACTCATTTGAGGGTTTCCCATTCGACAGCATCGGCGGTTTTCCACAGCCCTAACCGGTGGATGACCTCGGCTTTGAACAGGCCGATGATCGTCTCCGCCAGAGCATTGTCGTAACTGTCGCCGGCGCTGCCGACCGAGGGCTCTATCCCGGCCTCGGCCAGCCGCTCGGTATAGCGGATCGACACATATTGGCTGCCCCGGTCGCTGTGATGGATGAGATCGTCACTTGGTCGCCGTTCATAGAGCGCCTGTTCGAGGGCATCCAACACGAACTGGGTCTGCGGGGAACGTGACGCTCGCCAGCCAACGATCCGGTTGGCGAAGGTGTCGATTACGATGGCCACACAGACAAATCCCTGCCAGGTCGAGACATAGGTGAAGTCACTGACCCGGAGCGTGTTTGGGGCCGGTGCCCGGAATTGCCGGTTCACCTTGTCGCGCGGGCATGGCAGTGCCTTGTCCGGCCGCGTTTTTTTCTGGGCCTTGCCGCGAACAACGCCCTGTATGCCCAACTGTCGCATCAGCCGTTCCACCGTGCAGCGTTCCACATCGAAGCTTTCGCGGCGCATCTGATGCCAGACCTTGCGCACCCCGTAGACCTTGAAGTTCTGATCCCACACCCTGTGCACTTCGCGCCGCAGGACGGCATCCCGTTTGGCGCGATCAGATGCACGATCCGGATCACGGACAACGGCCAGATGGTCGTAGAAGGTCGAAGGGGCGATCGGCAAAACCCGGCAGATCGGCTCGACCCAATACTCGGCCCGGTGATCGCCCCCTCTCGGGACATTGCGTCCCGCAATGCCTAGCCGGGCAGTGGATTAACCCGATCATCGTTTCAGTGGGCGGTCGAGCTCAGCCTGAGCAAGATACGCGCTGGCCTTTTTTAGGATCTCATTGGCCTGACGCAGCTCCCGCACTTCGCGTTCCAGTTTCATGATCCTGGTCCGCTCTTCCGACGTCTCACCATCCCGGTGGCCAAGGTCAGTTTCCTCCTGCTGAACCCAACGCCGCAATGTGTCCCGGCCACAGCCGATCTTCGGCGCAATCGCCTTGATCGCTGCCGCCTGACTCTCATAGCTGCCTTGATTGTTAAGCACCATCCGCACGGCCCTTGCGCGCGTCTCAGGTGAATAGCGGTTCGCTCTGTTGTCTCTTTCCATGGCTCCAATCCTTCCTCGATTTGGAGCCTCCGGAAAACCCGGAGCAGTTCAACGGTCGGCTAGTCGAATTGTAGAACGGAGCAAGGTGCCGACGGATATCAGACAGTTCGACGAACCGGTCTATACCTCGAAGAATATGGTCTTGCGGAACATGATCCTCAATCGAGAATTCGTAGAACAGTGACCCTTGTGTTTGCTGCCTTGGCCCCTTCATCGCTCATTCCCCCGTTCAGTACGGAAATTGAATCAGCGATTTGTGCGTCAATCAACGAATAGTTTTTCGCCAGAATAAGCCCAAAACCTACACTTTAGGTTCAGTGACTAAGAGTTCGTTGCGATGTTCCCTTCCATCCTTAATTACAAAACGGATGACCGACGGGACAAAACTAGATTCAGTTAGGTTTTACACAATCCAGAATTTTCTGAGCAGCTAACTGAACCGACTTTCTCAACCGCATGAACTCTGAGTTCGCAGCCAGCCGGGCCTTTAGCTCCGCGTCCCCAAGTAGTCGGTTAATCGCATTCTCCAACTGCTCCGGCGTCCAATCCCACCGATTTAACCTGAGTCCGACACTGGTTTCAACTGCTCGCTGGGCGTTATCGTGCCCGTCCCAGCAATAGGGGAGGATCAGCGACGGGGCCCCGAAATACAGCGCTTCGCAAAAGCTGTTGTTACCGCCGTGGTGAATAAACAGATCGCATTGTTCAACCACGGAAGGCTGCGGGAACCATTCCTGCAGATGAACATTGTCTGGTACTCTGGAATAGGCATCGATCTGGGCCCCGACATTGACCAGAAACCTCATGTCCATTGTCTTGAATACGTCGAACAGGCTTTCAAAGAATGTGACATCCATAGCACCCAGGCTACCAAAACTCACATACACCAGAGGCCCGTCGTTACGGGGCATCTGAGGTACACGGTAGGGACCTTCTTGGCGTACGCAGCCTTCGAGGAAGGTGAATTGTCCAGGACTCAGCGCCTGATCACGATCGTGGCGAATTATCGATGGCGCCAAAAGAAGGTTTTGATGCGGTGATGTTTCTAGGAACTCACCATTAGGCAATAGCTCAAGTCCCCGATCCTGGCGAAATTTGTTGTAGCGAGCATGAATTGGGCCAAGGGTCTCCAGGTACTGGTCCCGGAATGCCCCGCACCCGGCCACGTCAGATGCCGGCAGGCCGGACAGGTACGGCGGTAGGCAGTTGTCTGGCAACTCGGTTTCCGCGCATGAAATGACCCTGACCCATGGACGCTCGGATCGTACGATGGCTGGGAACATGATGACGTTGTCGAGAACGACGACATCCGGGTTGATCCGCTCTAGCGCCGTTTCCAACCCCTGCTCAACCGATTCCGCAGTCTCGACGATTGCGCTCCAAACGGGCTCTACATAGGTGGCCAGTTGGTCAGTTGGGAGCATGCTAAAATGCGGTAGGTGATGACTCAGGAATTCCTGCCAATAGGTCTGGGTTTCCTCTTCTGTCAACTTTGATTGAACTGGGACGGCGAACTCGTCAAAACCGTAATCTGCGAATACGCCACCAAAGCCGCCGTGGGTCAGGAAAACGGGGAGTGCGCCCATTGCGCGAAGCTCCTGAGCGATCCCCACACAATTCAGTGCAGCCCCAAAACTAGCTTCAGGGAAAAAAGCGATTAAAGGTGCTTCCTCGCGGTTCATCATTCACTCATCGGATTGACCCGCGGGTCGCTTGGACAAGCGCCGGCGCGCCACGATTGGCGACGCTGGGTCTTTGGTTCATTGAAAGCCGCAAATGAACCCTCATCTGATCCGCCGCAAGATCGAAATGACCCTGCTCGATGAAATCAAGTATGCGCAGATGTTCCTCAAGCGCCTGCCTCATCCGAAAGTCGATCATACCGAACGATCCGCCTGGCAGGTGGCGCAACCCATGATGGGCAATGAGAGCAGAAGCTAGATACTGGTTGCCGGACGAACGAGCGATAAGCTTGTGAAAGGCAAGATCCGCGTCTTGGAATTCCTGGCTGTTGAAGGAGTTTTCCGACTGCGCCAGAAGCGCTTCGGTTTGGGTGCGGACCAGATCGGCGCGCTTGGTGTCCAACTTGAAACCGTCGGACAGAATGGCCTGCGGTTCCAGTATTAGACGAAATTCGTAGCTCTCAATCCGTCCTGAACGGTCTCCTGGCATGCGAGTGAACACCCAGGATTGGCCTTCGGCTTTCTGAATCACGCCTTGGGCTAGGAGAGCTTCGAGCGCACGCTGTGCAGCGCTGCGTGAAACTGAATATCGCCGGATCAGGTCTGTGACATTGATGGCGCCGTCCAGGCGTCGGGCTCCGCGATCTCGTAGGATGTCACCAGCGAGATCGGCACCTGCTCCAACCGAATGCTGGTTTAGTATCGAATGCCCCTTTTCGGGTTCGCATTCTAGGACAAACCCACCTTCTGCCGCTTTGCGTGCCATCCCCTCTTTTTCCAGTAGCCTCAATGCGGATCTAACTGGAGTGCGAGAGACGCTGCACGAATCAGCAAGGGTTTTTTCCACCAGCCTGTCGCCCTGATGCAAGTCGAGATCCATCGCAACGTCCAGTATTTTTTGAGCAAGTTTCAAGTGTTTGCTTGGCGACATAACAAGGCGGCTTTCGTCATTCTTAATTAATATACAATAAAAACGGTACTTTAAATGTCTTCATCGGGCCACACAAAAATGATTCAAAAAATTGTTGAGTTTTATTTAATCAAAAAATACCGTGATTGCATCACATATCTCGCCCCAGAAGCGAGCGCGGATGTCAAGGGAGGAAGACATGACCAACAAGTTCACCAATTCGTTCCGTTTGCCATTTGCTTGGCTCACAGCCGGGGCGGTCTGCGCTCTCAGCGTATTCGCCGGAGCGGCCCAAGCAGAAAAAATCGTGATCTCGAACTGGGACGGTTACATGCCGCCGGACCTGCTGGAGAATTTCACCAAGGAAACCGGTATCGAGGCCGAGCTTTCGGTGCATGGCACCAACGAAGAAATCATGGGCAAAGTCGTAGCCGGTGGGGGCAAGGGCTATGACGTTCTTTTCGTCTCGTCGCCATTTGCCGAAGCATTAAACAACTTGGGGCTGGTGGCTGCTATCGACCACGATAAGGTTCCGAATGCGTCCAACTTGTATGACGAAGCTAAAGAACTGGCTCATGATCCGGGCAACAACTATTCAATGCCATACGCTTGGGGCACGACGGGCTTATGCTACCGGTCAGACCTGATGGCAGAACCGACTTCGTGGAATGATCTGCTCAAACCCTCTGACGACCTGAAAGGCAAAGTGACAATGCTCTCGACGGATCGTTGGCTGATGGGAGCTGCCGCGCTAGCCCTCGGAAAGTCGCTGAACGATACGTCGGATGAGACGTTGGCGGCTGCAAAGGACCTGCTGGTTGCGGCGAAGCAGGATCTGCTGGCCTACGACGATGCAACTTTTTATCTGAAGTTGGTATCGGGCGAGGCAACGATGGTTCACGCCTGGGATGGCTGGTGTAACTACGGCATCGGTGAGAACGCAGACATCAAGTATACGATCCCATCAGAAGGATCGGATCTGTGGGTAGATGCGCTAGTCATCACGGATGCATCTGAAAACAAAGACGCGGCGCATGCCTTTGTGAACTATGTCTTGGGCGCGGATGTCGGTGTCTGGGTTGCCAGTAATATCCTTTACAAAACGCCGAACAAGGCTGCGATGGCGGCGCTGGACCCGTCCTTGATCGAAACCTTCCCGAACATGGGAATGTCGCCTGCAGACCTTACCAAGTACGAGCAGTTGCGCGATCTCGGCAATGGCCAGAAACCCTTTGCACGTACCGTGACCGAAATTATGGCCGCACAATAAGTGATCAAACCCTGAGCAAAACCCGACCCGAACAAAGGGTCGGGCCGATACGATATCACTCCACAGATTGCCAAGTATATGACCAATCGACTGAAATCGGTGATCTTGCTGGGGCCGGGCCTGGGTTGGCTTGCGCTTCTTATGGTGGTGCCGTGTGGTCTTATTTTTACCTATGCGTTCTTTGAACGCGGTATCTATGGCGGCATCGACTACGTCTTTACGTTTGAAAATTTTGTGCGGGCCGCCGACCCACTATACCTCGGAATCTTCCTGCGCTCGGCCAAGATTGCATTTCTGGCCACCATAATCGCGATCCTCATCGCCTATCCGGCGGCCTATGCCATCACGCTGGCGCCGCGGCGTTGGCAGACCGGTTTGCTGATCTTGGTGATCCTGCCGTTCTGGTCCAACTACCTAATCCGCACTTACGCCTGGATCGTGATGCTGAACCGCGAGGGCTTGATCAATAATACTCTCCAGGGGGCAGGCTTGATCGATGAGCCGCTGTCTCTGCTATATAACAATTTCGCGGTGATCGTTGGACTTGTCTACAACTACACACCCTTTGTGGTTCTGGCGATCTATTCATCGCTGAGCCGCATAAATGTCGAAACCATAGAAGCCTCGGAAGATCTTGGAGCGCCCGCTTGGATCACTTTCTACCGGGTGATACTGCCACAGACCGTTCCCGGCATCGCGGCAGGTGGTGTTTTTGTTTTTGTGCTGTCGATCGGCAATTTCATAACGCCCGATTTGCTTGGTGGCGGGCGACTTCAGATGGTTGGAAACCTGATCTATGACCAGTTCCTGAGCGCCCGCGACTGGCCGTTCGGAGCAACGCTGTCGATGTTCCTGATTGCGATTATGATGGGGCTTTTGTTCGCACAGGCGGTATTGGCCAATCGCGCAGCGGGACAGAGAGGGCAGGACTGATGCGGGGCCGATCCAACATGGGCCTGAAGCTGCACCTGGTATTGTTTTATACCTTTCTCTATGTGCCGATCCTTGTGCTCATGGCGCTAAGCTTTAACCGGGCCGGACTTCCAACTGTATGGACCGGGTTTTCGTTGGAATGGTACGGCAAGTTGTTTGCCGCGGATCCAATACTGTCGGCGGCGCGCAACACGCTAATCGTGGCCTTAATCTCGACCGTTCTGGCGACAATAATCGGCACGCTTTTGGCGGTCGGTGTCGAAACACGGCGTAATTCTTCAGTTCTAGACGCGGTTCTGTTCGCGCCGATGATCATCCCGGACATAGTTTTGGCCATCGCGCTGTTGTCCTTTTTCACTCTGCTCAACATGACGCTCGGGCTTCATTCGATCATTCTGAGCCATGTCGTGTTCAACATTGCGTTCGTTGTCGCCGTGGTGCGAACGCGGATGCGCAATTTCGACCATTCGATACTTGAGGCCAGTGCCGACCTTGGGGCCAGCGAATTCACCACCTTTCGTCGCATTCTGCTGCCCGCCATCGCGCCGGGGGTTATTGCTGGGGCGCTGCTGTCTTTCACCCTGTCTGTGGACGAATTCATTATTGCCTTTTTCACCGCCGGTGCCGGGCAATCCTCGACCACGTTGCCGATGCAGATCTACGCAATGATCCGCTTTGGCGTAACGCCGGAAATCAATGCGATGGCTACCATCGTCATGTTTGTATCGTTCACGCTGGTCTTCTTCGCGCAGCGTGCCGACAAAGAGGTTTTCAGCCGATGAGCCAAGCGATTCAACTCAGGAATATAACCAAGAGATACGGTTTGGTGACTGCGATTGACAACGTTTCGCTGGATATTCGCGACAACGAGTTCTTTGCACTTCTGGGCCCATCGGGTTGCGGCAAGACCACACTGTTGCGGACACTGGCCGGGTTCGAAACACCACAGGAAGGACAGGTAATCGTTGCCGGGCAGGACGTGACAAATATACGCCCCAGCAGGCGGCCCCTGAACCTGATGTTCCAGTCCTATGCCTTGTTTCCGCACATGAGCGTCGAAAAAAACATCGCCTATGGGTTAGAAATGGAGAAATTGCCCAAGGACGAAATCGCCACGCGAGTGGCCGAGGTTCTGGAAAGTGCGAAGCTGTCGGGCTTTGCCGGGCGCAAGCCGGATCAGCTTTCCGGTGGGCAGCGACAGCGGGTTGCTTTGGCGCGCGCGCTGATCAAAAGGCCAAAGGTCCTGTTGCTGGATGAGCCCCTTTCAGCTCTGGACAAGAAACTGCGAGAAGAGATGCAGCTGGAGCTCAAACGGTTGCAGCACGAGGTAGGGATTACATTTCTGATTGTTACCCATGACCAGGAAGAGGCCTTGGTCATGGCCGACCGGATCGCTGTCTTGCATGACGGTAAGCTGGCGCAGGTCGGTACTCCTCACGAGCTCTACGAACAACCCGGATCGCGCTTTGTTGCAGATTTTATCGGCGTGATGAACTTTCTGGACGGAAACGCCGTCGACGGCGGTGTCGATGTCGACGGGGCGGGAATGCTGAGGGGTGTTTCCGAGCTGCGCGGTGCTGCCACAATTGCTGTGCGCCCGGAACGGGTCAACCTGATGCAGACCGCCCCTCAAGATGGACGCAACTGCCTTCCCGGCATTGTCGAAGAAGTCGCCTATCACGGGTCAGACCTGGGTGTGCATGTACGCGTTCGCGGCGGGAGGAGCATCCTTTCCGCCCGCGTGCCCGCCAGCCAAGCCGACCGTGAAAGTATCCAGCCGGGTCAGGATGTCCACTGCGTATGGGACGCCAAACATTCCCGCATCCTGCCCAACTGCTAAGCCAAATCTAACCGGAGACCTACAATGTCACAGAAAACCATCGCCTTCTTCCCCGAAGCTGCCTTTGGCCCTGCGCTGAATTCGGTTGGCATCGCGCAGGCCTGCGAGAAACTGGGCCATAAGGCCGTATTTCTAAGCGATCCCGGCTTTGTCGAGGTATATGAAGGTTATGGGTTTGAGGCGCATCCTGTTGCCCTGTCCGAGCCGATGGAACCCGAGGCGATGGCAAAGTTCTGGGAAGATTTCATCAACGGTCACATCCCAAATTTTCGCAAAAGCCCGATTGACCAGATCGATAACTACGTAAAGGATTGCTGGGAGGCGATCGTCGACAGCGCAAAATGGGCGCAAAAAGATCTGCCCGAGGTACTGGCAAAAATCAAACCAGATATGATCTGCGTGGATAATGTCATTATGTTCCCAGCCATCAAGCAGTTCGGCGTACCGTGGGTGCGGATCATCTCATGTTCCGAAAACGAAATCCCAGACCCGATTGTGCCGCCGCACTTATCGGGCTGCCGGGTGGATGACCGCGAGGGCATGGAGGCCTATGAGGCAAAGTTCCACGAGGTGATCAAGCCGATCCACGACGACTACAATGCGTTCCTGGCCAGATGCAACGAAGATGCCTATCCGATCGGAGAGTTTTTCGAAGCGTCGCCCACAATGAACCTTCTGCTTTATCCCGAGCCGGCAAAGTACGAACGGCAGAACCCACTGGACCCGAACAGGTTCCAGTATCTCGAAGGTTGCGTACGCGAAGAAGAACCCTTTGAGGTGCCAACGTTTAAGTCCAACAATGACAAACCACTTCTCTATATATCTTTCGGGTCGCTTGGTGCAGGTGACACCGACCTGCTAAAGAGGATCATTTCGACCATTTCCAAGTTGCCCTACCGGGCGCTCGTAAATGTCGGGGATTACATGGACGAATACACAGACATTCCCGACAACGTGCACATACAGAGCTGGTATCCCCAGCCTTCGGTAATTCCGCAGGTTGACGCGGTGATACATCATGGCGGTAACAACTCGTTCACCGAGTGCCTGTATTTCGGTAAAGCAGCAATCATCATGCCCTATGTCTGGGACGGCCACGATAACGCCACTCGTGTTCAGGAAACAGGCCACGGATTCGGGTTTCACCGATACGACTGGACCGATGATGAATTGGCTTTTGCCCTCGACAAATGTATCAACGATCCAGGAATGCAGGCGAAGATGGCGGCAACCTCTGCTCACATGCAGTCACGGCATGGTCCGACCAAGGCAGCTGGCATTCTCGACGACATCCTGAAAGCCGCGGAATGAGCAGCGCCCCGCATCTTTCCGAAATCTCGACCCGCACCGACCTTACGGACTGGGGGTTACAGCCGGACATGATTGAAGGCCAGTCGCATTCATCGGGCTTGCTGGTTCACAAAGGCCCGGACAATCGGCCGGAGATCGGCGCATGGGTCTGTACTCCAGGCCGTTGGCGCCTAACGATCCCGCGTGACGAGTTTTGCTATTTTGTGCAGGGCCGTGCGCTGTATCAGTCGGATGCAGGCGAAAGCATCGAAGTTACGCCCGGAACGGCCGTACTATTCCCCGCCGGTTGGGTAGGGGAATGCACGGTCGTGGAAACATTGCGCAACACTTACTACCTAACGGATCGCGAACCTGAATCATGACCACGCCAAGTATGCAAAACCCGCTCCAGCAGACTGACCTTGTCGATTGGGGGGTAATCCCGACGATGATTGAAGGGCAATCCCGCACGTCGGGAAAGCTGATCCACAAGGGGCCTGACGGCCGGTCCGAATGCGGCCTTTGGGTCTGCACTCCCGGTAAGTGGGAATGTCACGTCACCAAGGACGAGTTCTGCCACTTTCTGGAAGGCCGCTGTACCTATGTCCATGAAAACGGAGAGGTAATTGAGATTACGCCCGATACGGCGGCCTTTTTTCCGCAGGACTGGAAAGGCGTATGCACTGTCCACGAGACGGTCAAGAAAGTGTACATGATCCGCTAACGGCGCAATGCCTGTTAAACAAGGGGGCTGCCCAATGCGTGACCCGTTCAAATCCAGCTACTACCTAAACCCTCGGCATGTCCTATTGGAGGGTAGTGGGACCACGCTGGTCAACCCGTCTACCTTGCAGCCCGTCGGGGTTTTTGGTGAACCGTCGCCGCAGATCGTGGACCAGGTTCTGGATCGGGTCAATGCGGCGCAAAGGAAATGGTCTGCAACGGACTGCAAGTCTCGCGCGCGGGTATTGCATCAGATCGCCAACGAGATCGAAAGCGGCGACATGACTGAGGTCGCCCGTTTGATGACATTGGAAACGGGCAAACCTTACCCTGAATCGATCGGCGAGATTGCGAATATCCCGCCGGTTTTCCGGTACTATGCCGAGATGGCGCGCAATGACGCGGGCAAGATCGCGGGCACCATGCAAACTGGATCTTTTCAGTATCAGACATACGAGCCCTACGGCGTGTCCGTGCATGTGGTTCCATATAATTTCCCCCTCATTCTTGGCTGCTGGTCGATGGCCGCATCACTTGCGGCAGGTAACGGTGTTGTGTTGAAAGCCTCACCCGCAGGAACTTTGTGCACGATGGCGTTCATGGAGTTTTTTCAGGCGCTGCCTCAAGACCTTATTGCTTGCCTGTCGGGCGGGGCAGACGTGGGTAAACAGTTGATTGCCAGCCCCAAAACCCATGTGGTCGCCTTTACAGGGTCCGTGCCGACAGGTCGTGCAGTCGCGGTGGCCGCAGCAGAGAGTCTAAAACCGGCAATTATCGAGGCTGGCGGGAGCGATCCACTTATCGTCAGTAAACACGCCGACATCGCGGTCGCTGCTGCCGGAGCAGTGACTGCTGCCTTTTTGCAGTCGGGTCAGGTTTGCACATCGTCTGAACGGATTTTTGTGGTCGATGATGTATATGACGATTTTGTCGACGAGTTCGTGGCCAGAACCCGGAAACTGCGCATCGGCGACGGCATGGGGGTGGCGGAAATTGGACCTCTGGCCTCCAAGGAAGCGCGAGATAAGGTCGTGCGGCTGGTGCGCGATGCAACGGAGAAAGGCGCGGTGGTTGAAGTAGGAGGCTGTATCCCGGATGATGCAGGGCCAGGTTGGTTTTTCGAACCAACGATCCTGACCGGCGTGACGGCGGACATGTTGCTAACTCAGGAAGAGGTCTTTGGGCCGGTCGCTTCGGTCATTCGGGTTAGCGACTTTGACCAAGCACTTGAACTGGCAAACGCGTCGCAGTTCGGCCTTGGCGGATGCCTGTTTACCAGCGACTTGGAGGAGGCATTTCAGGGGGTGAATGAACTACAGGTGGGGATGGTTTGGGTCAACAACCCGCTGGTGGACAACGATGCCTTGCCTTTTGGCGGTATCAAGAATTCTGGACTTGGACGCACGCTAGGCCTTCAGGGACTCGAGGCATTCAGGCGATCCAAGATGGTCGTGATCGACCCGAAGGCGAAGGAGGCGGACTGGTGGTATCCATATCCCGACGACTGGTTCTATTCAGATGACGTACAAGGCGGGAGAAAGCACACCGGCTAGGGTGATCGGTGCGACCTGATCGACTCTACAACGGATGATGAGCTAACGGCAGGTTTGTCCCGCCAACCGGAACTGCAATGTCTATTTTAGAATGTCCAGTTCGGGTAGTCCGCGGCCCTCCGGCACAAGCGGGCCAATGGCTGAAAAATCCGCAAGACATCTTCAGCGCTTTTCTACTGTGGGTCTGCCATCCGTCCCAATAAGGTCATTTATCTAAACAACCGGGGCATGTGTACTGTTTGTCCGTTAGATTAATAGTTCCTCTGACATTCGACATAGGCCAAATCCGGCTCCCGCAACCGGGTCGAATAATCTCAACACAGGCCGTTCAGACTACAATTGATCCACTCGATCAATTGCTTAACGTCCTCATCTCGTCAGCCTCATAACCCGAAAGTCAGTGGCTTCGGTCAACGGGACAACCAGGCAACAATCTGGTCCGTTTCCAGTCTCCTGCGCGTGCGTTGTGGCAATTGAATCACCAGTCCTCGGTTGGTTTGAAACGACTTGGTATGCGCAACGATCAGCTCGCCCGTGGCCAGGGCGTCTTCGATCAGGCACAGGTGTCCCATCAGTATTCCTGCGCCCGCCTTGGCTTCCTCTACGGCCAGACTGTAGAGGGAGAATTGAGCACCACCTTTGGCATTATACAGGTCATAGCCAGAGTGCTGGGCCCATTTGGTCCAATCTTCACTCCACACCAGATCGTGCAGCAACGGTAAATCCCGAAAACCGTTTGCGCGGCATATTTGGTCCTTAAGTGTCGGGGCACAAACCGGCACGATTTCGTCCGGGCAAACAACCACCTGATTTGCCGTGTCGTTCGGTGGAGCGAAGAAGATTGACAGGTCGAACAGTTCGCGCCCAAGGCTCGGCGGCGCTTCCAGCGCTGTGACGGAAAAACTGATGTCGGGAAAATGAGATCGGATCTGGCGTAGCCTTTTGGGGAGCCAGAGTTGAGCAATGGCCGGCAAGGCAGCGATATGAAAATCTGCATTGGGTTTAAGGTTGCGCAGCGCCTGGGTCGCGTCGGCCAATTGGTCAAAAGCCCGGGTAAATCCAGCAACCAGCGATTGCCCCTCGGGCGTGAGTTCTACGCCTTGTGCGTTGCGTCGGAAAAGGGGTGCACCGGCCCAGCCTTCCAGCGTTTTGATGTGTTGCGAGATGGCGCCCGGTGTGACGTTCAACTCTTCGGCCGCGGCGACAAAGCTGATGTGGCGCGCCGCCGCCTCGAAAGCGCGCATTGCGTTCAGTGGAGGCCCTTTGGGGCGCTTTGGGGAAACGCTCATCATCATAGCCTTAGTTTTTCTACGCCAAGAAATAACAATTCTGCTTTGCGAAGTCACGCAGCAGCGGCCACAGTGGAAGAAAAAGGAGGATGTCAGATGACACTTGCACATAGAGACTGGGTGCCCGCCGCAAGCGAAACGCTGGTTCAGAGTATCTCAACAAAGACAGCATCAGCATCGTCCGGCGACCTACTGGGCCGGATCGTGCATCTGGCAGAGAAAAACCGCCGCATTCACGAGAAAGAGTGTTTCAACCTCAACCCCGCGACAAATGTCATGAACCCCAAGGCCGAGGCGCTTTTGTCGTCGGGTATCGGATCCCGGCCATCGCTGGGCTATCCCGGTGACAAATATGAAATGGGGCTGGAAGCAATCGAAGAAATCGAAGTCATCGCGGCCGAGCTTTGCGCAGAGGTCTTTGATGCCCGGTTTGCAGAGGTTCGCGTGCCGTCGGGCGCAATTGCAAATCTTTATGGTTTCATGGCGACCTGTAAGCCAGGGGATACAATCATCGCTCCGCCTGCAACGATCGGCGGCCATGTGACCCATCATACTGCGGGCTGTGCAGGGCTGTTCGGGCTGCGCACGATCGAGGCTCCGGTAAACACAAAAGGTTACACCGTCGATCTGGACCAGCTGCGCGATCTGGCGCGGGTTGAGCGCCCCAAGCTGATTACGATCGGCGGAAGTCTGAACCTTTTTGAACACCCTGTTGCCGAGGTGCGGGCCATTGCGGACGAAGTTGGCGCGAAAGTCATGTTCGATGCCGCGCATCAGTGCGGGATAATCGCGGGGCGTGCATGGTCGAACCCGCTGAATGAGGGCGCGCATTTCATGACCATGAGCACCTATAAAAGCCTTGGTGGACCAGCAGGTGGATTGATCGTGTCGAATGATGTCGACATCGCCAAAGCATTGGATGCCATTGCTTTTCCCGGGATGACGGCCAATTTCGATGCCGCCAAAACGGCCGCGCTTGCGGTTACGATGCTGGATTGGATAGATTTTGGCCAGGTGTACGCAAACGAGATGATTGCACTGTCAAAAGCACTTGCCGCCGCGTTGGATGCGCGGGGCGTTCGCGTTTATGCGGGTGCGGAAGGCTTCACCAATTCGCATCAATTCGCAGTTCTGGCAGATCCCTATGGCGGAGGGCAGGCCGCATCAAAGAAACTTCGCGAAAGCGGGTTTCTTGCATGCGGCATCGGATTGCCTGTCAAGCCGGTTGAAGGGGACTTGAATGGGTTGCGGATCGGCACTCCTGAATTGGTTCGCTGGGGCATGACCTCTCAAGATGCCGAGCGCCTCGCCGATTTGATCAGGCGAGGTCTGGACGGCGAGCCTGTTGCTTTGGAAGTCTCTGCCTGGCGCAGTGAATTCGACACGCTGCATTTCGTGAACTAGGCGCAAGCGGCCACCACAATCGCCCGGTCTGGTGGCTGCTCTTAACTGTTTTCCTGAATAATCGCCTCAATTCTGGCCAATGTAGCAGAGTTGACGGCGACACCTTTTTGACCTGCCGCAAGGCGACATGCACGGCGCCCATCTCCGGGCAGGTGCGCGCCGTCCTGATTTCTGATCGACGCGACCAAGTCCGAAATTGCGTTTGAAAACAGTCCATTTGACGAAACCGCAGGGTCAATAGCGATGAAGAACTGCCCGGTTTTCGGTGGACCCCCGACCGTCCCCGAGAACGGAGAGGCATGCAGCCCAAGTGTAGACCCCGTCAAAGCGGCCGCCATGATTTCAGTCAGCAAAGCGATACCCACACCTTTGTATCCGCCGGATGGGGCCATGCTTCCTTTCAGACCGACATTCGGGTCTGTTGTCGGGTTTCCATCCGGGTCCAGCGCCCAGCCGACCGGAATGGCTTTGCCTTCTCTGGCGTGTTTCATCACTTCGCTTTTGGCGATGGTGCTGGCGCTCTGGTCGATCAGCAACGCGGGTTGTCCGTCTGGACCCGGTACCGCAACAGAGAACGGGTTGGTGCCGACAACGGGCTTCGATCCACCCGAAGGAGCAATGGATGCAGGTGCATTGGTGAATCCAAGACCAACCAGGCCCGCCTGCGCCAGTCGATACGTGTGATAACCCAACACACCGCAATTGTAGCTGTTGGTGATCGCAAGAGCCGCGATGCCCTGTTCGCGTGCCGCCGTGGTTAATGCTTCGAAGCCCAGGTCAATGGCTGCATGTGCGAACCCGGTCGCAGCGTCTACACGGATAAGGCCGGGGCGCGGGGTTTCCAGCGTCGGTACTGCCTGACCGTCGACCTTCCCGCATTGTACATGTTCACAGTAAATCGGGATATAAGCCAGGCCGTGGCTGGCCACCCCATCCGCTTCGGTTGCCGCCGTGGCCACGGCCAGAGGGCGCGCGTTTTCTTCACTTGTGCCAGCGGCAACCAATGCGATGAAGGACAGCTTTTCGATTTCGGCAAGCGACAGGGTTTGGGTCTCGGTCATCTGATGATCCTTCAGTCATTGTCCGACAGGCCAGAACCAGCGCCAAGCAGTCGGGATTCTTCGGTTGCAGGGGCATATGTACGGTGCGCCATGGAGTCGAGGATCTGCCACACCTCTGCATTTGGAGCGGCACGGCTTTGCAGAGGACGACTGTTTTGAATGTGGCCGCCCTCAGTTATTTCAACATGATCAGCGCGGTCTAAATTGCAGTCTGCGCAGCTTAAATGAACACCATCAGTTATCGCAGCATACCCGTCAAAGGTGACTTTTACTGTCGTTCCCAGTTTTTTGGCCCCCGCAGCGACAAAGGGCAGCAACAGCAGTGGTGCCGCGAGATTTGAAATCGAAATGGTGCCTTGGGACAGGACGGTCGGTGAATCCGATATCGCAGCTCCGGTCATCAGGGGGCACAGGTCTTGTTGGCCAACCCATACTCCGTTCTGAAGCACAGGAATGTGGCGTTCCAGACAGGGCGCATATTCACGTTTGAGCAGTTGGGCCAGAATGGCGGGCCCGTCGAACCCTTGGGCGTTTAGCCACCGGGTGGCTTTCGCAGCCTCTTCCGCCACGCCCCAGGCATATCCGGCCCCACGAGTTGCGCGTTTGGCTGTTGCTTCGACTTCGTTCAATGAAAAGGTCATTGCGCAACCTCCGGATAAACCCACAAATCTGCGTTCGCGGTATTTAGCTCATCGGGGTAGGGGGCGCCGGCATACATGCAGATGCGGACCCAGCGATCTGAACGAGGGTCGAAATGCGTCGCGCCAAAGAAGGATAGTTTTGCGCGCAACATATCGATGGGCATCACGTTTGCGCCGATTGTGTTGTCATGGATCTCACCATATGGCGCGACACGGCTGATTTGTGCGCGGCGTACGGTGTGGCGGTGCTCAGGGTGGCGCATAAGAAACTCTGCTATCGGCGCATCATCCGGCCACTCTTGCAAAGCCTTGAAAGCCAGTGCCGCATCACGCGCGGGCGCGAGCGGTTGTTCATAGTCTGCAATCGGTTCTTCAAACCGTTCACCCAGTCGGGGTTCCAGTTTCTCTTCGGAAACGTACCAGGCCCGCGCGCAGTTTTTCGGATCACTCCAATCAAGGTCCAGCGCCCAGTCAAAGCTTTGGCGGATCAAGTCGCGCACATCGGATACCCGCGTCGCTCCATCAATCACCTGTGCAGCCGCATTTGTGTCCGCCATGCAGCTAGACAGCCCGTCCACGACATCTCCGTAAGGCTCAAGGATCAGCGAGGCCAGCAACTCCTGGCCTTCTTCGCTGAGCGCAGTTTCCGACCATCGGATCATTCGATCCCACGGATGGTCTTGTGTCAGGTCGTCCGTAGCCAGAAATGCGCTGATTGAATTCAGGTCGTCCTTTAGCGCAGCGAGTTTTTCAACCTGTATCGGGTGTTCAGATTGCCACCACGTGATTGACTGTTTGCTGCGCGCGAAAACGTCGCGAAAGACACGCGCGTCTTTTTCGGTTGCTGTCTCAATTGACCGCACGCGCGAGATGGCCTCTTCCCGCGCCATGATCCAGTTGTTGAACAGAACGGGATGGTTCACGATGAACGGCGCCATTCCCAGTCCTGTGGAATTTCCGATGCCCAGCCAGCGTGCGATTTCAGGATTAAGCGCAGAGGTCTGATCCCCGCCTTTGACCTGCGCCATACATTGCACCAGATCGCGTACAAAAACTCGGGTCAGATAGACTGACAGCATTTCGATCTGGAAGGGACCACTGACCTCATTCCGGTCCGCCGTTTTCTCACGATCCGCAGCGCCGAATTTGCCCGACCCGTAAACAGCCGTGGTCCTCATCAGATAGCCGACCTGATAAATCTGTTCCAGGTCCGGTTGCTGGCCCGCAGCCAGACGATCCACCACATGAGCCCAGAGTCGCACGGAACGGTTGGCGCGTGACAGTGACAATTCGGTTTCGCTGACACGCCCTGCCTCTTGCAGCGGTACGTTCAGGGACAGGCGATCTATGTCTTCTGGCGTGGGGATGCCATCGAACAGCGCAAAGGTGGCGTCCCACGCTTCGGCAATAACCCGGTCTGACCGTTGATCGGCAGGCAGGTCATGGGCAAAGGCGACCAGCGAATAGGCGCGATCGGGGCCTTGCGCGGTATAGACCGCATGCCCGACACCTTTGTCGTCAATTTCAAATGCAGGGCGCGAAAATCTCCAGTTTTCATCGGCCATGCGGCGTGTCAGTTGCCGCATAAAGCTGAGCCGACATTGGTGTAGTGATCCCAGTCGTGACAGTCGCATGACCATAGCGGGGTCACGTCTGGCGATCTCTGTCTGCGCGTGTGGTTCCATTTGGTTACCTTTGTGGGACGAAGTTCTCGGCAAAGAACCGATACCAGTTCCTGCCCATGATCCCGGCCACTTCGTCATCGTTCAGGCCGGTCGCGCGTAACCCTTGTTCGATGTTTCCAAAGTCTCGGTTGTCCTGAAACCAGCCCGGCATTGGTGGAAACCCCGGGGCCGAGGCCGAGCCTTCGCCATAGTCGATTTCTTTTGTCCACCGCCCCACACGCATCCATTCAACGATGCTGTCAGGCTGATCCTGGCACAGGTCAGTGCCGATCCCCAGATGTTCGGCCCCATATTTGTCCGCAGTGCGGGCGATCATCTCGCAAAAGCTCTCCAGAGTGCAGTCGGACTTGTCCTTCAGGTGGTGAGGGTAGACCGAAAAACCCAGCATCCCACCGTTTTCAGTCACGGCGCGGATGACATCATCTCGCTTGTTGCGCAGGGCCGGGGACCATTCGTGCGGATTGGCATGTGTGATTGCGATGGGCCGGTCCGAAATCTCAGCCGCTTCGATTGTGGACCGGTCTGCCGAATGGCTCATATCCACCACAAGGCCCACGCGGTTCATCTCTTTGATCACCTGCTTGCCCATTCTGGTTATGCCGGTGTCTTCGGCCTCATAACAACCGGTCGCAAGCAGGGATTGGTTGTTATAGGTCAGTTGCATGAACCGCGCGCCCAAATCATGCAGAATTTCAACCAGCCCGATATCGTCTTCAATGGGTGACGGGTTCTGAAACCCGAAAAACACTGCGGTCCGGCCCGTTTTACGGGCTGAGTCTATATCGCTGGCCCACCGGCCCTTCATGATCAGATCTGGGTACTGCTCGAACCAACGGTTCCATTTCTCGAAATTCAGAACCGTTTCGCGAAAGTTCTCATGATAGGAGATGGTGACATGGATCGCGTCCACGCCCCCTTCGCGCAGCTGGCGGAAGATCTTCTCCGACCAGTTGGTATATTGCAGGCCGTCGATCCGCATCAGACCGGGCCTGCGCTGATATAGGCGGTTTTGACGGTTGTATAGAACTCGGCTGCCGCCTTGCCTTGTTCGCGCGGTCCGTACGAGCTGTCGCCCCGGCCACCGAATGGTACGTGGTAATCGGTGCCAGCGGTGGGCAGGTTAACCGTCACCACGCCGGTGCGCGCGTTGCGGCGGAAATGGGTGGCGCGGGCCAGTGATTTGGTCACGATGCCTGAGGTCAGGCCGAAATTGGTGTCGTTGACCACGCTCAGCGCCTCGTCATAGCTGCCGACCTTGATGACGGATGTAAGCGGTGCGAACATTTCTTCGCGATTGATGCGCATGTCGTTGGTGGTGTTCAGGAACACGCCCGGCGACATGTAGAACCCGTCATGGGGCATCTCCAGGCGCTGACCGCCACAGGCCAGCTCGGCCCCTTCGGATTTGCCCAGGTCGACATAGGTGAGGTTTTCATTCAATTGCTGCTGACTGACGACGGGACCCATCTGCACGCCCGCTTCCAGCGCGTGACCCACTTTCATTGCCTGCGCACCGGCAACCAGTTTCTCGACAAAGGCATCATGGATGCCCGCGTGAACTACCAGACGCGACGAGGCGGTGCATTTCTGACCGGTGCCACCAAAGGCCCCGCCCAGAGCCAGCGTCACCGCCAGATCCAGATCGGCGTCGTCCATCACGGCCAGCGCGTTTTTAGACCCCATCTCCATTTGCACTTTGGTCAGGTTCTGGATTGCTGCGGCGGCGATACCTTTGCCTACGGGCACCGATCCGGTGAAGGAAATCGCATTGACCTTGGGGCTTTCCACCAGACGTTGCCCAACCGAACGGCCCGAGCCCATCACAAGGCTGAACAGACCTTTCGGGACATCCTGCCGTTCGATGATTTCAGTCAGGGCCACAGCCGAGGCGGGGGTGATGTTGGCGGGTTTCCACACAATCGCGTTGCCATAGCACAGCGCCGGGGCAATCTTCCACGAGGCCGTTGCAGTGGGGAAGTTCCACGGGCTGATGATTGCGACAACGCCAACGGCTTCGCGGCGCACATCCACTTCGATATCGGGGCGTACGGAATCGGCGTTTTCACCGATCTGGCGCAGACACTCGGCGGCGTAATAAGTGAAGAACTGACCGGCCCGGTAAACCTCACCCTTGCCTTCGGCCAGCGGCTTGCCTTCCTCGCGGCTCAGCAATGTACCCAGTTCTTCGGCGCGGGCCATCAACTCGTTGCCGATGGCGTTCAGGACGGCCTGTTTCCGCTCCAACCCGTAGGCAGCCCATTCGGTCTGCGCGACGCGCGCCTGATCCAGAGTCGCCTCAAGCTGATTGGCGCTGGCCTGTGTGAACATGCCAACCAGATCGCTTAAATCCGAAGGATTGCGGTTTTCAATTTCGCTTTCGCCCGCCAGCCATTCGCCGGCAATCAGGTTCAGTTTGGTCACGTCAGGCCCCAAATTCGCAAATTTCGATTTGGGTAAGGATGGAACTTTCGACTAACATCAGTCAAACTCAAATAACTTTAGTAAACTTCAGAAAGTTTGAAGTATGGCGATGAAAGTCGAGATGCTGCGGTGTTTTTGTACCGTGGCCCAAACCGGAAACCTTGCCGAGGCTGCCAGCCGTCTGGGTCGGACACAATCCGCCGTCTCAATGATGCTGAAACAGTTTGAAGATCATCTGGGCAAGAAACTGTTTGAAGGTGAACGGAAAAATCACCTGTCGCCGCTGGGTCAGCAGGTTCTGGACCTTGCGCTCAAACAGGTGCGCGATTTTGATCAGACTGTTCAGAATATAGAAATGGCGGCGCAGGCGGAACATGGGTTGATCCGTATCGTATCCGTGCCGTCTGTGGGGGCTTTGGTCTTTCCCGCCTTGCTGGGACATATGGCATCACGCTTTCCCGGATTGAAGATCGAGTTGCGAGACGGGGATTCGCAACAGGTTCTGGACGCCGTTGCCGGGGATAAGGCGGATATCGGCATTGCATCCGGCCATCATCCCCTGAACGGGGTCAGTACCGAGCCTCTGTTTCAGGATCAGTTCGGACTCGTTGCAGCTTCTGATCATCCGCTTATGACACAGGCCAAACCGCCCGAAATCCGTGACCTGATGGCGGCACCCTTCGTGCGAAACGCCTTGTGCGACATCATTGAATCATCCTCGTTCAAAAAGATTCTGGACCGGGCCGAGGTTACTATTCACAACACGCACTCGCTGATCACAACGGTCAGGGCAGGCCAGTGGATCACGGTCCTGCCGCAGACCGTCGCGCAATTCATCCCGGACGCGGTCGCCTTTCGCCCGATTTCAGACTTGCCGGACAAGCGAGAGGTATACCTTTACCGTCGAGAAAGAGCCCGCTTCCGCGAGATCACCCAGGCCTGCTGTTCGTATATCCTGTCCAGCGGTTTCGGAAACACTGGCTTGGTGCAGGAGCCAGTTTTGGATTAACCCTGCTCAAAAACACAAATTAATTAGGTTCTAGCAGACTCGAAGCGGCTCACATGCTAGGTTCCAGGTTGAAGCGGGGGACTTCAGATGGGAAACATGTCTCAGGACCTTAGGGGCTGGCTGAGCGCAATTGGATTAAACGAGTACGCGCAGGCCTTCGCAGACAACAAAATCGATTTCTCCATCCTGCCTGATTTGACGGCCGAGGATTTGATCGAAATTGGGGTGACGGCCGTCGGTGATCGGCGGCGGCTGCTGCGCGCCATCGAACAGATTGATACCAGCCAAACATCAGCAGAGCCTGAACCTGCTGCACAGCTCGAGCCCGCGCGCCGACAGGTTACAGTGATGTTTGCCGATCTTACCGCATTCACGAAACTATCCAGTGAGCTGGATGCAGAAGATCTGCATGCGCTGCTGAATCAATTCTTCAGCAAAGTGGACAATGTCGTCGAAAAGTATGGTGGTCGTATAGACAAGCATATCGGCGATGCGGTCATGGCCGTTTTCGGAGCGCCGATTTCACATACCAATGACACCGAAAGGGCGGCGCGTGCTGCTGCCGAGATACATGCAGTTCTACCGACTTTGTCACCACCGCTTTCCTGCCACATCGGTATTGCGTCAGGTCAGGTCATTGCCAGTACGACCGGAAGTCAGTCGCATACAGAATACACTGTCACAGGGGATGGGGTAAATCTGGCGTCCCGTCTGACGGATATTTCCGCAGGCGGCGAGACTCTGGTTTCACATGACATTCAGCGCGCGTTGGGACCGCTATTCGTGGGCGAATCCCTTGGTGTGAAGGCCATCAAAGGGCTGAATGATCCCGTTGAAATTTGGCGTCTGGATCGATTGGCCCGGAACATTCGCACACGGCGTCATAAGTTCATCGGGCGCGAGCGGGAGTTGTCGGTGTTCTCGGCCACATTTGACCGATGCAAACGCCACGGCAAGGGCGAAGTCCATGTGATTCTGGGTGAGCCCGGGATCGGAAAAACCCATTTGTCCGAGCAAGTCGCTGAACTGGCATCCGGCCAGTCCTACACGATCCACAACGGTGTCGTGATGGATTTCGGCGCGCGCGAAGGGCATTCGGCCATTCAGATGGTCGCCCGCAGCATTCTGGGTCTTGACCCGTCGGATGGCGCAAAAACGGGTGCCGCAGCGGCCAGGGACGCAATCGCCAGGGGCTGGGTCAGCCCCGCGAACGCCGCGCACCTCAACGCGCTGCTTGAGCTGGAGCAGGACGCCGGTCTGGCCGAGGTGTTTGCGGTGATGGACAACAAGACCCGCTTGCGCGGAAGGCGGCAGGTCATTGAAGAGTTGCTGTCGGCCAGCAGCCGGGAAGCCCCCCTGCTGATCCAGATCGAGGACATCCACTGGGCCTCGCCCGAGATCCTGGTGACCTGCTCTCATATTGCGGCGGCGACGCGGAATATCCCTTGCGTGTTGATGATGACCAGCCGGGTTGAAGGCGACCCGATTGACCGGGACTGGCAAATGGCAACCGATGGCGCGCCGGTGTCCAAGATGGAACTGGCGCCGATGGGCGAGGAACAGGCCAGACTGTTGGTCGAAGAATTCACGGCCATCGACCCCGAGTTGCTGGAAACCTGTGTCAAACGCGCCGGGGGCAATCCGCTGTTTCTTGAACAGTTGTTGCGCAATACAGATGTACTTACCCAACAAAGCGTGCCCGGCAGTATTCAGGGGATCGTTCAGT
>NZ_JBXWSL010000030.1:0-34195 GCF_059613425.1 Ruegeria sp. BHSA123
AAACGAACCAAACCGCCCACATATCTCTTCAGTTATCCATCAATGTCAAAGAACACACACCCAGAGCCAAAAACCAGACCGTAACGCCAATCCCTTAGCGCAACCGCCTAACCCTCAACCTCAGATGCCCACCGTCTCTCCGGTGCGTCTCAACCGTCTTTCCAGTCCGTCAGGCCAACCTCAGCTGCGCCGGTGAAGGGGTATTTACGGATTAGACTTCCAACCCGCAAGCGGAAAATGAACAAAAACTATAGAAAATGCAGATTGCAAAATTAATTATTTATTTTCAAATTGTTAGCGGGTCCCTATCAAGCGGAGGCGCGCCAAAATCGTCGGAAACACAGACGGGGTTCCGCACTTTATCGCCTTGTTCACAATGTTACTCGCAGACTCGCTTCCGAGTCAGGCAGAATCTGCTGTGTTGGACTGGAGTGACAGGCTTGGAATCGGCAACCGGAGGGTAAGAAGGATGACGATAGCTGCCAAATAGATCAGCGGCTCGATCTGAAACCCTTTTGCCAGCATCACATAATGCAGGCCGCCCAGCAAAGCGGCCGGGTACACCAGCCAATGCAGCCTGCGCCAACGCGGCCCCAGATGGCGCACCGACCAGTTGTTGGATGTTACCGTCAGAGGCAACAGCAAAAGAAACGCCCCCATTCCAACTGTAATATAAGGACGCTTGAGAATATCCGCCCAAATCTGGCTGGGAAGCTGTACGTCCAGAACCAGCCAGACAAGGAGATGCAGGCTGACATATACAAAAGTCAGCACGCCAATGGCCCGACGGAACTTCATCAGGTTCAAGCCCACAAATCGGCGCAAGGATGTGATGGCCAGGCCGGCAATCAGCAATTGTAACGCCAGTTCGCCATAGCGGTGCTCCAGCGCCTCAATCGGTTCGATCCCCAAACCGCCAGTCAGGCCAAGATAGAACAGCCAGGGCGCAGGCAGCACCCCCATCAAATAAACAGCCCATACCGGAATACGCCGGAGTGTCTGATTGATGGCTTGCATGATTCTAGTAATTCCTGGCCAGATCCATACCTTCATAAAGGCTGGCGACTTCTTCTTCATAACCGTTGAACATCAGCGTCGGTTTACGCGAGGCAAACAAGCCGCCGCCGATTTCACGTTCAGAGGCTTGTGACCAGCGCGGATGATCCACGTTCGGGTTTACATTGCTATAAAACCCGTATTCTCGCGAATTGGCCATATTCCAACTGGTGGGCGGCTCTTCTTCAGCAAGCGTGATGCGGACAATCGACTTGATCGATTTAAACCCGTATTTCCACGGCACGACCAGACGCAAAGGCGCGCCGTTCTGATTTGGGATCGGCTTGTTATAGATACCAGTGGCCATGATCGTAAGCGGATGCATCGCCTCATCCAGGCGCAAACCCTCGCGATAGGGCCATTCCAGAATTGGATAGCGTGTTCCCGGCATCTCATCCGGGCGGTGGGCCGTTTCGAACGCCACGTATTTCGCGCCCTCTTTAATCCCTGCCATGTTCAGAAGATCGGCCAATTCGAACCCGTTCCATGGAATGACCATCGACCAGGCTTCAACGCAACGGAAGCGATAGATGCGTTCTTCGATCGTCATCTCGGACAGGATGTCCTTGAAATCATACTCACCGGGACGATCGACCAGACCGTCAATCTTGACGCTCCAGGGTTCGGTCACCAGCGTATGTGCATATTTCGCCGGATCATCTTTTCCGGTCCCGAACTCATAGTAGTTGTTGTAACTCGTGATCTCTTCCCACGTGTTCGGCTCCAGCGCATCCTGCGCCGCAGCTGGTCGACCCATTGCCGCCAAACCAACACCCGCCATCCCGGCCATGACCTGCCGCCGGTTCAGGAACGCCGCCCGTGGGGTGACGTTGGCATGTGTCAATGTATTGGTCCAGCGATGCGCCATCTGGGTCTCCGTCATATTCGTTTGTCATTACATATTTAGGGTGCTGATAGCACAGACCCATGGAAACAGGCGTCACGTTTGAGCGACGTGATTGTAACGTTCCGGTTGGCGACAGGCCCAGACAGGCGGACTGTGCCGCGCTTTGCCCGTTTTCGACGGTCGTCACGACCTGAGCCAACTCGCGGTGCTCGAACATTACGCCGGGCATATACGTTTTACTCAGAGCTGGCTCTGAAAGGAGAATTACAGCCGGGTAGCCTGCCTGCAGTCTTTACAACTGCGGGTCTAAAACTGCACTCTGTCCGACAGGCACCATACGCGATCAACAGTGTGGCGGGCCTGTTTTTGCAGCCTCGTGGCCGCAATGGGAGGACAAAAATGTGTGATATCTGTGTAATGAACGCCGTAAAAGACAGGATGCTGTCCCGGCGCGGGTTCTTCAAAGCTGCTGCGGCATCGGGTGTTGCGGCTGCCGCAACCGGAGCAATGGCACCGGCCGCACTGGCCGCGGGGCATGGCGGTGTCCAAGACATGACCCACACGCTCAGCCCGGAGTTCCCGACCTGGGGCGGAGAGCCGGGCATCTCGGCTGAACAGGCATTCAATTTCGCGGAACACGGATTCAATCTGTTCAATTTGTCGATTAATGAGCATACGGGCACGCATATAGATGCCCCACTGCACTTTTCTGCGGATGGAGCTTCAGTCGATGAAATCCCGGTCTCAGATCTGGTTGCACCACTTTGCGTGGTCGATATCGCAGCCCGCGCAGCAGAAGACGCCGATACGCGTTTAACCCCTGATGACCTGAAAGCCTGGATAGCCACCAACGGTGACATCCCCGACGGGGCCTGCGTCGCCATGCACTCGGGATGGGCAGGCAAAACCGCTACGGATAAGTTCCGCAATTTCGACGGCGAAGCGCAGCATTACCCAGGCTTTCACGTTGAAGCTGCGCAGATGCTGATGGAGGAAACCGGGGCGCGGTCAATTGCCGTTGACACCTTGTCACTGGATCACGGCATGTCTGCGGATTTCGCCACCCATTATGCCTGGTTGCCTTCTGGCCGGTTCGGGATCGAATGCCTGGCCAATCTGGACCGGGTACCCGCGACGGGCGCGACACTTGTTATTGGCGCACCGAAACACGCTGGCGGTACCGGAGGTCCGGCGCGGATACTTGCGCTGATCTGACCTAACTGACGTACGGCGAAACTGGCCCGCTTTCTTCAGTGGGCCAGTTTCCTTCTGCGCATTCCATGAGTGGTAGGCACTGAGAAAAAGCCAGCCAATGGGCAAGACCAAATCTGATACCACACGGCGCTATGATACCGCTGCACCAAAATGGCGGGATAAGATGCGTGCTCTTGGTTATTACGATGCGTATCTTGGTTTTCTGTCAGCAAGTCAGCTCGCGCCAGAGCATAACAATCGGGTTGTTGATATCGGTGCCGGAACCGCCTCGTTTGCAGAAGCCTGGGTCGCTGTTCATGGGTCACCCGTCGAAGTAACCCTTCTCGAACCCAGTCAAGCCATGTTGAAACAGGGTCAAAGCGCGTTACAGGCGCGGGGTGTCGAGCCAAGACTTGTGCAGGGCTTGTTAGGGTCTGTCGTTCTGGAACCCGCTGATGTGGCACTGGCTGCGCATGTCATCGAACATTGCCTCGATCCTTTGTGCGCACTTGAGCAGATTCACGATTTGATGCGCCCTAGTGGTCGTTTGTATCTGGTGGTGTCAAAGCCGCATTGGTGCAATGCGATCATCTGGCTGCAATGGCGCCATCGCACATTCGGCAGAGAAGAAATTCTGGGACTATTGCACAAAGCTGGCTTCGAATGCGAATGTGAGCACTCATTTCCCGCAGGCCCACCATCCCGGACAAGCCGGGGAATTTTGGCGCGTCGGAGAACGTAGATTCAGACAAATAAAGACCCGCCAATACGGCGGGTCTTCCGTTTGTGCCTAAGTCAATGCACCACTGCGTCATCCGGGCGGGGCCGTTCCGACGTCCCCAACCGGTCACCGATGATCAAGCCATCTGCCCCGGCGGTGACCGGAACGACCTCACCATCCTTGATATCACCGGCCAGCAGCGCTTCGGCCAGCGGGTTCTGCAGGGCGCGTTGAATCACGCGTTTCAGCGGGCGGGCTCCGAAGACAGGGTCATAGCCTTCGTTGGCCAGCCATTCCTTGGCGCCATCGTCCAGGGCCAGCTCGATCTTGCGGGCCGCCAAGCGTTTTTGCAGACGCGCCATCTGGATATCGACGATGCCATCCATATCGGCCCGCTTGAGCCGGTCAAAGATGATCGTTTCGTCCAGACGGTTCAGGAACTCGGGCCGGAAATGTGCCCGCACCGCATCCATCACGTCACGGCGGGCCTGCGCGCTGTCCGCGCCATCGGGCAACTGGCTGAGCGCCTGAGAGCCGAGGTTCGACGTCAGAATGATCAGCGTCTGCTTGAAGTCCACGGTGCGGCCCTGACCATCGGTCAGCACACCGTCATCCAGAACCTGCAACAGCACGTTGAACACATCCGGGTGCGCCTTTTCGACCTCGTCAAACAGCACGACCTGATAGGGCCTGCGCCGCACGGCTTCGGTCAGCACACCGCCTTCGTCATAACCGACATAGCCCGGAGGGGCACCGATCAGACGGGCAACCGCGTGTTTCTCCATGAACTCGGACATGTCGATGCGCACCATCGCGTTGTCGTCGTCGAACAGGAAGTTCGCCACGGCCTTGGTCAGCTCGGTCTTACCCACGCCGGTCGGTCCGAGGAACAGGAACGATCCCAGTGGGCGGCCTTCGTCATTCAGACCCGCTCGCGCACGGCGCACGGCGTTGGCGACAGCAGTCACCGCTGCATCCTGACCAATCACGCGGGAATGCAGAGCGTCTTCCATCCGCAACAGCTTCTCGCGCTCACCTTCCAGCATTTTCGAGGTCGGGATACCGGTCCAGCGTTCCACGACAGAAGCAATCTGTTCAGGGCGCACCGTTTCCTCGGCCATCATACCATTGCTTTCGGCGTTCTCGGCCTCGGTCAGCTTTTTCTCAAGCTCGGGGATGACGCCATAGGACAGTTCCCCCGCTTTGGCCAGGTTGCCTTCACGCTTGGCGATCTCAAGATCAGCGCGCGCCTTGTCGAGCTGTTCCTTCAGGTCACGGGCACCCGCCAGCTTGTCGCGTTCGGCCTGCCATTGCGCTGTCATCTCGGCGGATCGTTCCTGCAAATCGGCCAGGTCCTTTTGCAAGGTTTCCAGACGATCTTTCGAGGCCGCGTCATCTTCAAGCTTCAGTGCCTCTTCCTCGATCTGCATCTGGAGGATGTTCCGGTCGAGTTGATCGAGTTCTTCGGGCTTGCTGTCGACCTCCATCCGCAAACGCGATGCGGCCTCGTCGACAAGGTCGATCGCTTTGTCGGGCAGAAAGCGGTCAGTTATATAGCGGTGCGACAGGGTCGCCGCTGAAACAAGCGCTGAATCCGAGATGCGCACACCGTGGTGCAGTTCGTACTTTTCCTTGATGCCGCGCAGGATGCTGATCGTATCTTCGACCGTCGGCTCCTGCACCATTACAGGCTGGAACCGGCGCGCAAGGGCTGCGTCTTTTTCCACGTATTTGCGGTACTCGTCCAGCGTGGTCGCACCGATACAATGCAGCTCGCCGCGGGCAAGCGCAGGCTTGATCAGGTTGGCCGCATCCATTGCACCATCAGATTTCCCGGCACCGACCAGCGTATGCATTTCGTCGATGAACAGGATGATTTCACCCGCAGCTTCAGTCACCTCGGTCAGAACGGCCTTGAGGCGTTCTTCGAATTCACCGCGATATTTCGCACCGGCGATCAGCGCACCCATATCGAGCGCAAGCAGCTTCTTGTCCTTCAGCGATTCCGGCACATCGCCGTTGATGATACGCAGGGCCATACCCTCGGCAATCGCGGTCTTACCGACGCCAGGTTCACCAATCAGAACCGGGTTGTTCTTGGTGCGACGCGACAGAACCTGCATCGAGCGGCGGATTTCCTCATCCCGACCGATGATCGGATCAATTTTGCCTTCGGCCGCAGCCTCGGTCAGGTCGCGCGCGTATTTCTTGAGCGCGTCATAGCCTTCTTCCGCCGACGCGCTGTCAGCGGTGCGACCCTTGCGGATGTCGTTAATCGCTTCGTTCAGTTTTTGCGCTGATACGGCTCCGGCGTCCAATGCATCCTTGGCCTTGGACTTCACCATGCACAGCGCCATCAGAACACGTTCAACCGGCACGAAACTGTCGCCTGCCTTTGAGGCTATCTTTGCGGCCTCGTCCAGGACTTTGGCAGTCTGGCCATCCATGTAAATCTGGCTCGCGTCACCGCTGACCTTGGGGATTTTCCCCATCGCAGTGTCCAGCGCCTCAACCACGCGGCTCGGCGCGCCGCCCGCGCGTGTGATCAGGTTGCTGGCCAACCCCTGATCGTCATCCATCAGTGCTTTGAGTATATGCGTGGGCTCCAGCCTCTGGTGCCCCTCGCGCAGCGCAATGGTCTGCGCAGCCTGCACGAATCCCCGTGCCCGCTCGGTGAACTTGTTCAAGTCCATGATATTCTCCTTTTCCAAGCGCCCCGTTTTGACATGCCCGCCTGGCAGCACATATCGGTCGAAGCCTCACATTCAATCTGGGAAATATCTTCGGTGGTTCAAGAGGCTAAAACACAGAAATCGACCTATTCGCGCTGGATGGTATAGACTGTATAACCACCAGTCTCGGCGACCTGAACGGCACCCAGATCATTCACCAAAGTTTGGGCTGCCGCACTTCCCGTCGGGCAAGAGACCAGATCTGCGGTATGGTCCAGGAAATTGCCGGTAAACGCCGTTTCACCAGTAAGTTGACACCAATCACCCTCAGACCTGTAACCACCAACCAAACGCAAATCGTCATTGGTCGGCACTGGTGCAGCCCCTGTGTCCGGTGTTTCGGGTGGCGTGTCATTACACGCGGCCAGTGCAATCAACGCGCCCAGCAGAACCAGCTTATTCATTTTTTACCCCTTATTTTGAATTCAAGTTATCAATACAGAGCACGATAACACGAATTGAAGCTGCCTGCGCGGCTTAGCAGATGGACAGAGCGGCCCGAAGCCGCTAGGACGCAGACGTTTGCCAAAAAGGAGCGCCCCCATGTCAGATGACCGCCTGATCGTAGCCCTTGATGTCCCCAACGCTCTGCAAGGGTTGGCCATGGCTGAACGTTTGGGGGACAGCGTTTCTTTCTACAAAATCGGGCTGGGTATGCTGACCGGTGGCGGGTTGGCATTGGCCAACGAGCTGAAACAGGACCACGGCAAGCGCATCTTCCTGGACATGAAATTGTTCGACATTGGCAATACTGTAGAAAATGCCGTTCGGGGGTTGGCGCAATTCGATCTGGATTTTCTGACCGTGCATGGTGACCCTCATGTGGTGCGCGCTGCCAAAGAAGGTGCTGCGGGTAAAGACCTGAAGATCCTCGCCGTGACTATCCTGACCTCGCTGAACCGCGACGATTTGGACGCAAGTCTTCTGAAATCCGGCGATGTGCAGGACTTGGTTGTCGAACGCGCGGCCAAAGCCTTTGAAGCCGGAGCTGATGGCGTTATCGCCAGCCCGCAGGAAGCCGCCCTGATCCGTGCTCTGCCACAGGCTGAAGGGCGTCTGATTGTAACCCCTGGTGTGCGCCCGGCTGGCGCAGCGCTTGGTGATCAGAAACGTGTAGCCACCCCGGCAAGCGCCATTCAGGATGGCGCAGATCACATCGTTGTTGGCCGCCCGATTTATCAGGCAAAAGACCCAAAGGCCGCTGCTGAGGCCGTTCTTTCCGAATTAAATTCTCTCAAGGTGTGCTAAGACCACCTGGTCATTTCAGGTGGGTTTTGCGTTGGATTTTCCGCGCAACAAGTTGACCTAAGGTCACTTTTTGACGAAACCGCGCCAAATCGTCTCTGTGCCAGAAAACACACATTCAAAACCCGAGTTTTCTCGGCACAACCTTCATCCTATCGAAACTAATGATTTTCAGGGATTCTGAAGGGGAAATACTCCCCTACGAACCGCTTCTTCCTGAGGTTCGTTACTTCCCCCCGCGATGTGCGGGGGGTCTTCTTTTCAAATCATCCCATGCCAGCAGGGCCTTTGATCCAGGATCACAGGTGATATAAAGAACTTCCAAGCCAACTGCGGAACGCATGAGGACGCAGATGCCCGGTCTTTGCCGAGATTGCCTGACCACATTGTCAAACGAACAACGCTGTACTGCCTGTGGCAGTCCGCGGGTAAAGACTCACTCGGAACTGTTTGACCTGTCGATTGCCCATATGGATTGTGACGCCTTCTATGCCTCGGTGGAGAAACGTGACAACCCTGAACTGGCGGACAAACCGGTTATCATTGGCGGCGGCAAGCGCGGCGTTGTTTCAACTGCCTGCTACGTTGCCCGTATTCGCGGTGTCCGGTCGGCCATGCCCATGTTCAAGGCGTTGCAACTCTGCCCCGAAGCCGTCGTGATCAAGCCGCGCATGTCCGTCTACGCCCAGGTGTCGCGCGACATCCGCGCCATGATGGATGAATTGACACCCGTGGTCGAACCCCTGTCGCTGGACGAAGCCTTCATGGACCTGTCGGGAACCGAACGTTTGCATGGCGCGCCACCGGCCGTCATGCTGGCGCGTCTGGTCAAGCGCATGAAGGATGAAATCGGTGTCACCGGCTCAATCGGGTTAAGTCACAACAAGTTTTTGGCCAAGGTCGCATCGGACCTCGACAAACCGCGCGGATTTTCAGTGATTGGCAAGGCGGAAACGGCAGAGTTTCTGAGTGACAAACCCGTAAGGTTGATCTGGGGCATTGGCCCGGCTGCGCAGGAAGCGCTGGACCAGGCCGGGATCAGAACTTTCAGTGATTTGCTGCGTTGGGATCAGGAGGCACTTACCGCACGGTTCGGTTCGATGGGATATCGCCTGTGGCACTTGGCCCGGGGTCAGGACAAGCGACGCGTATCTGCGCATGAGCCGATGAAATCCATCAGCAACGAGACGACATTTTTCGAAGACACGTCGAGCCTTGATATTCTGGACGGCCATTTGTGGCGCATGGCCCTGAAAGTGTCGGACCGCGCCAAGGCAAAGGATCTGGCAGGTCGGGTTGTCACGTTGAAACTGAAGAAAGCCAATCACAAGATCCTGACGCGGCGCGTGTCCTTGCGGGATGCGACACAGATTGCCGACCGGATTTACCGCACGGCCCGGGGCCTGTTCGATCAGGTTGTCGATCAGGGGCCGTATCGGTTGTTGGGCTGTGGTTTGTCTGACCTTTGCCCGGCGGATCAGGCGGATATTTCCGGCGACCTGCTGGATCCGGATGCTGCCCGCAGATCAAAGGCCGAACGGGCCACGGACGAGATTCGCCAGCGGTTCGGGGCCGAAGCAATCATGAAGGGCCGTGCGCTGCGCTGATATTATTCCGCCGCCAGACGCTCTGGGCTCGCACCCAGGCTGGAAATCTCCCGGACCACCTGCCTGAGCAGCTTCGAGAACGCCATGAAATTGGCATTGGGCGCGATTTTTTCTTCGTCCATGTACAAAGCGCGATCGATCTCGATCTGAACAGCGTGCTGCTGGCGACCGGGACGACCATAGGTTTGTGTCACATATGCCCCGGCAAAAGGCGCATTGCGTGCCACGTTGAGACCCGCTGCCGCAAAAGCCGCTTCAATGAGGTCCACAACCTCAGAGGATGCGGACGCGCCAAACCGGTCGCCCAACACGATCTCGGGCCGCCTTCCGCGCGCAGTGCCTGCCATGGCCACCGCCTCGTGCGGCATCGAGTGGCAGTCCACCAGAATTGCCTGTCCGAACATCTCGTGTGATTCGGCCAGCAGGGATTTCAACCGCGCATGATAAGGGCGCCAATAAGTGTCGATGCGCAGCCGCGCTTCGTCCATGGTGAGTTTGCCGCGATAAATTGCCCGACCGTTGGCTACCACGCGGGGAATCACCCCGAGCCCTGACGCGACCCTTGGATTATGCCCGAGCCTGCGGGCACCGCTGATCAAGGCCGGGTCAAGTTCATCCAGACTGCGGTTCAAATCCAGATAGGCGCGTGGCATGGCCGCCTTGATCAAAGGGGCACCGTTTTCCGCGGCGGGCGCGAACAACTGATCAACAAAGGCGTCTTCTGAGGATCGAATCACGCTCCGGTTCAATACGGACCGGTTCAGAAAAGCCTCAGGATACTCCCGCCCGCTGTGAGGCGATGAAAAAACCACGCACGAGGTGCGGTTTTCGGGCATATCCAATACATAGGCTGCGCTTTGCATGATCCCTCCGTGCTCGTAATCAACATAGACCGGAAAAATTGTTCTTCCAAACCCCTTGAACCCATTTGCGACTCCTTTTATAGACCCGCTACCGGCGCGGGGATCCGCGCCCCATTTCGTTATGGGGCAAGGCACGCAAAGGGAAAGTGGGCGGTTAGCTCAGCGGTAGAGCACTTCGTTGACATCGAAGGGGTCACAAGTTCGATCCTTGTACCGCCCACCATGATTTCACTGTTCCGGTTCTCCGGGACACCCGAGTAACCCAGGCGCTGGCCACGTCCTTGATGAAGGCGCCGCAGATTGGAGACAGACCATGAAGGTCAGGAACTCGCTCCGCTCGCTCAAGAACCGGCACCGTGACTGCCGGATTGTGCGTCGCAAAGGCCGCGTCTACGTGATCAACAAGACGCAGCGCAAGTTCAAAGCGCGTCAGGGCTAAGAACTGCACATCACTGCTTAAAGAAACCGCACCTTCGGGTGCGGTTTTTTTGTTCCTCGATACACTGGTCGAAGGTTTGGTTGTTTTCAGGAAATTCGACAGTACGGTCGCGACCTTTTGACCGAGTAAATCAGTCGGATTTACTTGCATCCCGCCCAGAATCATATAATTGAGAAAATCAGTCGGATTAATGACCGGCCCGAAATTCAATTGTTGAGGCACACTATGCTGAAATCCACGACCTGCCTGGCCGCCGCGCTGTCGGCTCTGATCGCAACATCTGCCGCCGCCGAAGGCGAGCTGAACCTTTATTCGTCGCGCCACTATGACACCGACGAACGGCTGTATACCGACTTTGAAGACGCAACTGGCATCAAGATTAACAGGATCGAAGGCAAAGCGGATGAACTGATTGCCCGGATGGAAGCGGAAGGCGCAAACTCACCTGCCGACGTGATGCTGACCGTGGACACGTCGCGCCTGGCACGAGCCAAGAACGCAGGTATCCTGCAATCGATCGACAGCGCAAAACTGGAAGAGCGCATTCCAGCCAACCTGCAGGACAGCGACAATCAGTGGTTTGGTTTCTCGCAACGCGGTCGGATCATCTTTTTCGACAAGGAAAACGTGACCAACCCGCCGGCCACCTACGCTGATCTGGCCAAACCGGAATACAAGGGAATGGTTTGTATCCGGTCTTCGACCAACACCTACAACCAGACCCTGCTGGCGTCGATCATCACACACGAAGGCACTGAGGCCGCCAAGTCCTGGGCCGAGGGTGTTGTCGCCAACATGGCGCGTGACCCGCAGGGCGGTGACACCGACCAGTTGCGCGGCATCGTTTCGGGCGAGTGTGAAATCGCGGTTTCGAACACCTACTATTTCGCGCGTTCCATTCGCACAGACGTCAAAGGCTTGTCCTCAGACCGCGACATGATCGACTGGGTCTTCCCGAACCAGAACAGCTATGGCGCGCATATGAATCTATCCGGTGGTGGGGTCGCCGCGCACGCACCCAACAAGGAAAACGCGATCCTGTTCCTTGAGTATCTGGCCAGCGATCAGGCGCAGAAATACTTCTCGGCGGGCAATGACGAGTTCCCGGCTGTTCCAAATGTCGAACTGGCCGAGTCGGTCAAGGCGCTGGGTGAATTCAAGGCCGACGACGTGAACCTTTCAGACGTTGCAAAGAACATCCCCGAAGCGCAGAAGATCTTTAACGAAGTTGGCTGGAAGTAATCTTTCTTAGCGCTGACTTATTGAAAAGGATGCGGATTGTTCGCATCCTTTTTCGTTGATATGTGATATTTGTTAATGTACTTTCTCATATATGAGAAATTTTTTCACGATGGTGTAATGCCTGACACCCTGTCAAACCGCCTTGCCAATCGCCTGAGCGAGCTGCGCCGCGGGCGCGGTTGGTCTTTGGATTACCTTGCCGAACGCAGCAGGATCAGCCGCGCCACCTTGTCCCGTATGGAAAAAGGGGATGTCAGCCCAACAGCCGACAACCTAGGCCGTCTGTGTGCTGCATACGATCTGCCGATCTCACGCCTGCTGATGATGGTTGAAGACAGCTTTGACCCCAAGGTTCCATTCGAACACCAGACCGAGTGGCGCGACCCTGAAACCGGCTTCACCCGCCGTGCTGTTTCACCACCCGCAAATGGATTGAACGCCGAGGTTCTGGAATGCCACCTTCCCCGGGACAGGGTCATTACCTACGAAGTGCCAACTAAATCGGGGCAAGAGCATCATCTGATCTTAGTGGACGGAGCGCTTACCCTGACGGTCGATGGAACACCCCACGCGCTGAACGCCGGAGATTGCCTGCGCTATCATCTGTCAGGACCGACCCGGTTTGAAACAGGGGCGTCGCGTGGCGCACGTTACCTGCTGGTGCTTATATGATCACGCGCCTGACCGATAACGATTTTGACGCGGCGCTGGACGACCTGGCAGAAATCCTGCATGCCTGTGTTCACGATGGGGCCAGCATAGGTTTCATACTTCCGTTTACCCTGAATGATGCGCGTGCGTACTGGCAACAATACGTACAGCCCGGTCTTAGGTCAGGTAAACTGGACTTGTTCGTTTCGAATGACGGTCCCCGCATTGCAGGCACCGTCCAACTGATCCCGGCGGCAATGCCCAACCAACCCCACCGCGCCGACGTGGCGAAACTTCTGGTCCACCCCAACGCCAGACGGCGGGGGTTAGGCCGATCCCTGATGAATGCGCTTGTTCTTCGGGCGCGAGAGGTGGGGCGCACGGTGCTAGTACTTGATACGCGCAGCACCGATCCCTCGCGGCTGCTTTATCAAAGCCTCGGGTTTCAGATCGCGGGGGAAATACCGAATTACTGCCGGAACCCATTTGAACCAAAATTCGAGCCCACAACCTATATGTACAAAAACCTTGACCCTTGAAAAGACGCAGCCCCCGCTACTGGGCGGCGGTTACCTTTTCGGGAAACTTGTTCGGCAACAGCCCGAGGCGGCGCGCACGACGAACATCTGCCAGCAGGTCCCGTTCGGCGGCCTCAAACAACTCTTCAGGGTCATCCAGAACAAAATACCCCATCTGGTGCATGTCGATCCGGTAGGGTGTTCGCAGAATCGTAAGAACGTCAAATGGGTCACGATCGGGTATGTCGCTGGTCACGGCATAGACCAGTTCTGTTGGCGACGACGCCAACCCTGAACCCAGCGCCTTGATCTGACCGTTCTGGCGGCGCAGGCCAAACTCGATCGAAAACCAGTAGAGCCTGATCAACCAGGCATAATCCGCGTCATCTGCCTGCTTTCCGGCTAGCCCGATGGCGTGGCTGAACGCGGCAAAACGCGGATCACTTAACAACGGTGTATGTCCGAATATCTCATGAAAGATATCCGGCTCTTCTATATAGTCGAAATCTTCCCGGGAGCGGATGAAAGAGGCGGCCGGAAAAACCCGATCCGCCAGCATCCCGAAAAACGTCTTGAATCCGATCAGCGCCGGAACCGGCTGCACCCGCCAACCGGTCAGGTCCAGCAACCGTTTAGAAATATCTGCACAAGAAGGCACTTTTGTCTTCGGTAGGTCCAGCCGCGCCAAACCGCTTAGGTATTCCGGCGCCATATAGCGCCGTACGTTTTCTTCCTGTGCCGCGTAAAGATCAGCCCAGACCGCATTCTCTTCGTCTGTGTAGGTAATGTGGCCATATTCATCCGCCAGTTTGGCGACATATTTGGTCGATTTGGGCATCAGCATCCTCCTGCATGAGATCAGGATACCTCAACTCACATGGAGAATTTGTTTTGATATTCTGAGTATCGCCCATATTATGAACGAAACACTCCGAGATATTGCCATTTGCGGGCCAAATGCTTCACCCTGCCGACATTGATATTTTGCGAGAGCTTCAGGCCAGTGGACGCCTGTCCATGCAGGAACTGGCCGACCGGACCGGGTTGTCGGCCTCGCAATGTTGGCGCCGCGTCCGTGACCTAGAATCGTCCGGGGTGGTTTCAGGGTATCGCGCGCAGGTTTCTGCCAAGGCAGTCGGCCTGAATGCCATTGCCTATGTCCACGTCGCGCTGAAGGACCATCAGGAGAACAGCATCTCGGCGTTTCTTCGTCTGGTCGAGACCGAGCCGCAAATCGTCGAGTGCGCCTCGATCACCGGGGATCACGACTTTATCCTGAAGGTTTACGCCAAAAACCCTGAGGATCTTGAGGTCTTCATCATGCAGCGCCTGTTAAAATCAGGGCTGGTCCGCGACACCCGCAGCAACTTTGTGCTTCGCCAGACCAAGACCCGCGGCCCTTTACCCATTCTTTGACAGGGTCCACCGAAACGGAACCTGAGCGGCTCTGTTAGCGGCTTAACCCATCCTTTCAAAGACGTGGTGTTGAAGGGCGGGGTGTGTCACTCAGTTGGAAAAGCCCGGCCACCATTTATTGGCGGCCGGGCTTACAAGGATCAAAACGTCTTCAGAAGTGAGCCGATTTCGCGGTCGCGGGCTTTTCCATCGGCGGCGCGAACTTGGTCAAATCGATCCCCTTTACTGCCGACTTGTATTCCTCGGCAGTTGGGGTGCGGCCTAAAATGGCCGAGAGCACGACAACCGGTGTCGACGCAAGCAGGGACTCACCCTTTTTCTCATCGGAGTCTTCGACAACACGACCCTGGAACAGGCGTGTGGATGTCGCCAGAACGGTATCGCCTTTTGCAGCCTTTTCCTGGTTCCCCATGCAAAGGTTACAGCCGGGCCGCTCAAGGTACAGGATATTTTCATATTCCGTGCGTGCCTTGTTTTTCGGAAACAGATCGTCGAATTCAAAGCCCGAGTATTTCTGAAGAATGCTCCACTCGCCTTCTTCTTTCAGCTCATCGATGATGTTGTAGGTCGGTGCTGCGACAACCAGCGGGGCCTTGAATTCGACAGTGCCCTGTTCCTCTTCAAGGTTCTTAAGCATCTGCGAGACGATAATCAGATCGCCCTTGTGCACCATGCACGACCCGACAAAGCCCAGATCAACCTTCTTTTCACCCTTGTAGTAGGAAACCGGGCGGATAGTGTCGTGCGTGTAACGCTTTGATACGTCAGCGTTGTTCACATCCGGGTCGGCTATCATCGGTTCGTCGATCTCATCCAGATCAACGACGAGCTCTGCAAAATACTTGGCGTTTTCATCGGGTTTCAGGGCCGGCTTTTCACCCGACCTGATCTCCGCGATCCGCGCATTCGCCTTGTCGATCAGACCTTGCAGCGTCTGGGCTTCGTTTTCCATACCCTTGTCGATCATGATCTGGATGCGGCCTTTGGCGATTTCCAGAGATTCAATCAGCGTGTCATCTTCGGAAATACAGATCGAAGCCTTGGCCTTCATCTCGGCCGTCCAGTCGGTGAATGTGAACGCCTGATCCGCCAGCAAGGTGCCGATATGAACTTCGATGATCCGGCCCTGGAAGACGTTGTCACCGAATGTCTTCAACATCTGCGACTGGGTGGCGTGAACCACGTCGCGGAAATCCATATGGTCTGCCATCTGGCCCTTGAAGGTCACCTTCACCGATTCAGGGATCGGCATCGTGGCTTCACCGGTGGCCAGCGCCAGTGCAACGGTGCCCGAATCCGCTCCAAACGCTACGCCCTTGGACATGCGGGTGTGGGAGTCGCCGCCAATGATGATGGCCCAGTCATCCACGGTGATGTCGTTCAGCACCTTGTGGATTACGTCTGTCATCGAATGGTAAACACCCTTGGGATCACGCGCAGTGATCAGGCCAAAGCTGTTCATGAACTTCATCAGTTTGGGTATGTTCGCCTGCGCCTTTGCGTCCCAAACTGACGCTGTGTGGCACCCGGACTGATATGCGCCATCAACGATGGGCGAGATCACGGTTGCCGCCATAGCTTCCAGCTCCTGCGCGGTCATCAGGCCGGTGGTGTCTTGCGACCCAACGATATTGACCTTCACCCGAGCATCCGAGCCCGCGTGCAGGACCTTTTCGTCAGCCACGCCAACCGCGTTTTTGTTGAAGATCTTCTCGACAGCTGTCAGGCCCTGTCCCTCGTGCGAGATTTCCTTGGACGGAGCAAATGCAGATTCCAGCGCAACACCAAGGGTTTCCGCCGCAAAGGTCTGCAGCTTCTTGCCAAAGACAATAGCGTAAGAGCCGCCAGCCTTGATGAATTCGACCTTTTGCGGCGTGAAGGACGACGATACATCGACAAGCTCTTTATCGCCTGCTTCGTTGTAAAGCTTCTTGTCCTTTGTGTTGATGGTCAGAACGGTTCCGGTCTCGACCGAGTATTTCTGTTCAAGGACAGGACTTTCGTCGTTGTTCAGGATCGGGTTGCCGTCGTCATCCAGCTTTTTGACCCAGTTCTTCAGGTCAATGCCGATACCTCCGGTCACGCCAACGGTGGTCAGAAAGATCGGTGAGATTCCGTTTGTTCCCGCGACAACTGGTGCGATGTTCACAAAGGGAACATAAGGGCTGGCTTGCGTTCCGGTCCACAAGGCGACGTTGTTGACGCCGGACATGCGCGACGACCCGACGCCCATTGTCCCTTTTTCGGCGACCAGCATGACACGTTTGTCCGGGTGTTGTTTCTGCAAATCCTGAATCTCGGCCTGTGCCGCCGGTGTGATCATGCATTTTCCATGCAGTTCCCGATCCGCACGAGAATGCGCCTGATTACCGGGCGACAGAAGGTCGGTGGAAATGTCTCCTTCGGCCGCGACATAGGTCACAACCTTGATTTCCTCTTCGATGTCAGGCAGCCGGGTAAAGAACTCGGCCTTGGCATAGCTTTCCAGAATGTCCTTTGCGATCACGTTTCCGGCCTCAAAAGCAGACTTGAGGCGCTGGGTATCCGCATCATACAGGAACACCTGCGTTCTCAGCACCTCTGCCGCCTGACTTGCGATCGACGCATCATCGCCCAGCGCCAGATCCAGCAGAACCTCGACCGAGGGGCCGCCTTTCATATGTGACAACAACTCGAACGCGAAGGCCTGCGAGATTTCTTCGACCGAGGCTTCACCCAGTATGATCTCTTTCAGTAACCGCGCCTTTTCACCAGCTGCGCTGGTTGTACCCGGCAGCGTGTTATAGATGAAATAGGACAAAGACTCGGCGCGGTGAACGTTGTCCACATCTTTGATTTGTTCAATGACTTCCTGAAGCAGCGCACCGTCTTCAATGGGTTTGGGGTGCAAACCTTGCTCTTTGCGCGTCTCGATCTCGTTCAGGTATTCTGTATATAGGCTCATGACGGTTCCGACCATTTAGCTGGTGCGCTGGCAGGTAATAAACCAGCGCCTTAATTTTGTATGCCGCGGTATACTAAATGCTCACAACTTGCAAGACACTCTCCTGCGACCCTGTGTCCTGATCGAGGATGTATCTGTCGAAATACCTGTCCGTCATGCGTGATTTGTTTGTCGCGGCCAATTGGTATCAGCACACTGGTACCCTAGCCCCCAGTGGCGGAAATCAGTTCCTTGGCCAGTGGCAAGGGTGAGTAACCCAGCCGAGACGGTGTCAATCCCAATCGCAAAATCACCATATCATGAGAGGGGAAGATTCCAATGGACTGTCCATCATGCCCCCGCAACCAGACCGCATCTTCAAAAGGTGGCACATCTCCGGGTGCTTCCAGCCAAAGGTGGCCCTTGGCATATTTGCCATCCGAAGCCGCTTATCGCTGACTCATGCCCTCAGCACACGGCAAACGAACTTTACGATACAAATCCACGGTGAAGATCCTCCCTCCCTCCGTCAAAAGAAAGGGCAAAGCTGGACGACTTATTCGCGCCCGCAGCAGGGTCATCCCGCCGCTACTGTGGCAGGCTTTCTCACCGCCGTTCTCATGGTCGTCCGCCTCAGTGGAGCTGAACCTGTAGGTCGCTGCCTGTGCTCGCAGGAAGTGATCATATGCTCCTAGCATATACGGGCGCTTGTGGGCAGAACGAGATCGATCTTAACCTGTCTTATGCTTGGTGCAATTGAAGCTACAACGTTCTCAGAAATTTGACCCTGGAGGTCAAAAACATCGTCGCGCTTGCCATCGTATCGATCCGCCCAGTCATGCGATCCGGTTTGCGCGCCAATCAGCTTTCCAGTCACACCCAACCGGTTACCAACTCCACAATCAGAACCCTCCAGCACGTGGCGGACACCAAGTTCACGGCCTATACGACGCACATCAACAGAAAGCCCTTTGTAAGAAAAAGAAGAGTTTCGGGCGACTACGAATGTCCAGGGCACTCTGGACAAGCTGGTAATAATGTCTTCGGTAATACCTTCTGCGAAATAGTCCTGCTCTGCGTCAGACGGCAGATTTTCAAACGCCAATACGGCCACTGGAGGTTTGTCAGGGCGAGATTGAGCTGCTGGGCGCGTGGTGACGAATGAAGTCTGAACAGAGTAGGCTGTCACAGTGCGCGCGATATTCTTCAGGTATTGCGATCCTATTTCTGCGAACGCAATATCCACCTTACCTATGACGTCTTCGTATACCCCCATTGAAACGATAATGCCTACGGGAGGAGCCAGACCTTCCAGCCGGGCCGCGATGTTGACGCCGTCACCAAGAACATCACCGTTGTCATCAAAAACATCACCCGCGTGAATTCCCATACGAAATTGAACCTCCGGGATTTGCCCGCGTGCCGCGTTCCGCTCAACCATCTGACGCTGCATCGTTTCCGCACACGCCACCGCATCCAAAACCGAAGAAAACTATGCAAAAAACCGTCACCGGTCTTTTTGAACAGGCGCCCGCCATTCAATCCGATATGCGGCTCCAGCGCTCTAAAGTGACCCTTGTTAGCGTGCAAAGTGGCTTGCTCGTCAGTACTGACAACGCGCTATAGTCAACAATGTCAGCTGCGAGTATTGCCGCTAGGTGTCGTTCCAAACAAAAACCCTCCCGCGCATCCATTTTAAAGAAGTGTCACAAGGATATTAGGGGCTTCTCGTACAAATCGCTTAGGCTACGTCTCGAAAGTCGGCCGCACGATAAGGCACAATCAGTTCAGAAATCGGCGCCAGGATACCGCGTTTGCGAAGTGGGTCTACACTCATGTCGAGTAGGAGTTCATCGTGATAGTGGAACATGTGAAGCAGAAGTGTGGCGGAACGTCCCGGCCCTTCTGGCATCCATGATTGTTTCCAGGACTTTAGCGCATCGATATCGCTTTGCATGGCCTCAGCATCCGGTAGGAGCACACGACCTGCAACGACTTCCGCAAGCCATTTGGCCTGAAGCGCGAAGGTCGTCACACTCATGAAGGAGGACGCCCGACCCACGAATGCAAGGTTTGGCACCGAGGGGTGTAGGACATGCCGGTATAAATAGAACCCATCCGGCCCATCATCCAAAGAGTTGAGTATCGACTTCGGTAGATATGGGTAGCCGGTCTTCCAGCCCGTGCCGAAGACGACACAATCGACCTCAAGAGAATCCCCATCCGCAAGGTCGATTCCGCTGGAAGAGAATGCACTCACACCTGTTCGATGTGCAGAAATCTTACCAGATCGGATAAAGTCGATGAGCTCAGGACGTGGAACCATAGTTACTTCCGTAAACGCGTCGAATTCGACAGGCGTCTCAGGCATCAGGGTCTCACCACGTGCGATTTGCGTTCGCAATCGTTGCTGGGTACTGAGCAGCAGTTCTACGATACGCCAGAACAGCCAGGGCAACGGATATCCTATTGAGTGGATAGCGCGCACGATTGGGCTGGGTCTCACATACGGAGGGATCAGGGCTGCAACAAGGCGTGTCAGCATTCCCCATTTGAAAGGAAGAACACCCAGCAATTTGCGCGGAACAGGCCAGTGTGCGGTTCGAAATACGAGGTGAACCTTTTCCGCGACACCCACAGCCGAACCCGCTATATCTGTGGCACTTTTTCCGTAACCGATTACAGCGACACGACGACCTTTGAGTTGCGATATGTCTTTAAATTCGCTGGCGTGAAGGACTTCTCCTCCAAAATCTTCACGTTTGGGAATGTTCGGGACATTTGGTGTCTCTGAATAGAGCCCGGTTGCAACAACAACGAGATCGACTTCAACATCTTCAGATCCTTCGGAGCCACTAACCTCAAGTAACCACCCGTCAGTTTTGCGCTCAATCAAGGTGACGCGGGTGCCTAACCGTAAGCACTCTCGTATTCGGAAATGATCGCAATAATCCTCCAGATACTCTCGAAAGACCGGCCCCGGAGTGAAATGAGACGCTTCTTCGGAAAGCGGAAAATCCGGGAACTCGTACAGGTCCTTTTGCACCTGAACGCCAAAATCGTGGTATCCATCCGCCCAGACACCGCCAAGGTACGGATTGCGATCAAAAACAGTGCAGTGGATCCCAACCCTCGTCAGGCATTTTGCAGTAGCAAGCCCGGAAACCCCCGCACCAATGATAGCGGCGGTTTTTACCTCCCCTACTTTCATGCCTCAGTTCCCCGTCGCAAAATTCGCGATAAACCCAAGAGAACGACACCCACAAGCCAGAGCGCCAGAACATAGGCACCGAACACAGTCCATAGCGCCCATACCCACAGGCCTTGCCAAATTGTCTTTGCTTGATTTAACCCGGTCTGACCGAGGCGAGAACGCAAAATGAACAACATATTGAGCAGCCCAATCGCAGCGCCGATTGCTGTTCCAATCCAAAAGAAATCGCCCATAACAGCCCCCCAAGGCGATATCAGGATATCACGAAATCACAGTTTTAGAAAGCAAGGCGACCATTGGCGCTTTTGAAATCACAGACGGCATCGAAGTCGCCGTTGCCGTCATGCCCCTGAGAACTCGTTCAAAATCTTAGCTTGCCCGCTCGTACCAAGATTGCCCCTACAGCCTGTTTCAATGAGCTATTGGAGGAAGCCGCAGCAGCACTTGGTAGCGAGATTGGTGTCAGGAAGATACACGTCGACAAACTTTGCAAAGTCTGCTTTCTGCGCATCGCAGACCTTAGCGAGAATCCAAGCAAAAAGGCCGCATGGAACCCAAGGTTCCTTAGGGAGGCCCTTTGCGAGATTGCGCAACGCAAAGGGCCATTACCGCAACGACTAAGCCAAAAACTGATTTAATTCATCACTAAGGCAGACAATCACGCAGCGCAAAACTATGGGCGAACTACGCAAACTTATGACGTGTGCGAAGTGTTATGCGCGCACCTACAAACCGTGTAGGTGCGCTCGTAACGCTACATTGCCGACATTGATTTCATTAAAGAAAATCTTGGAACTTTGCCCATAACTCTTCGCGGTATTAGCGCATAACTTTGCACGATTTGCCCATATGTTTGCATGCTATAGAGAACTCATCGAACAAACAGACTCTCAGGCTTACCTGCGGTGCCTAAATGTTACTTACTCCCAATGGCCAGCAGACGAGCGCCAAGTGTTGGCTTCGCCATCCCAAACACTAGCGCTGACGCAAGGCGTTGGGTTTATTGCGTCGCAATTGGATCCATGAATATCTGCCACAACAACGCGTTGACGCCCAAAATCAACAACAGTCCAGCCTTGATTGAGCAATGAATGAACCTCCTCTTCAACCAGGAAGTGCGAGACGCATCCGCCAGTTCCGCAGTAAAGAGATGCAGCGCTTGAACACGCAAAACCTGACTCATTCAGAACCCAGTCACTTTGTAGGTCTCCGTCGAGATCGACCCTTTCAACCGCGCCCCAGGCTATGTCAAATTGACCGTCGTTGAACTCCGCGCAGGCTCGTGCCGCCAAATCAACCCTCGCCTGCAAACCGGGCGGAAGTTGCGATACATCAGCCGCGACAGCTGGTGAGGTCCAAACAAGGCCCGAAGCAAGCACAATCCCGGCGACCAAACATTTCATCTTACACGCTATTTGGGAAGCTGGTTGGAAGGAGGTATCAATTGCACTGATCATACCTGTAGTCCCCATATTCCAGCCAGTTTGTCGAGCCTTCGCTAAAAATCAGAAACTCGGACCTGTCCTCCCCAAGCAGGGCGACGACAAATCCGGCGGGCGGCACAGAGTTTCCGAAGTAACTGTAGGCCGTCATGGCTCTGATCGACTCGCCGTTGACCGTTACTCGCGCGTCCCACTCCCCCTCTGGATTGTCCAGAATTACATATTCGATCTGGCGTTTTATCGCTCCACCACCACAATAGACGATGCCTTCGGGTGCTTCGTAGGACCCCCCCTGGCTAGTATCTGAATCGCACGCGGAACGAAGGGACCGAATTGCCGCGCCGGAACCTTTCAAGTCAAAGATTCCGTAGCTTACATCTTGATCAATCATCGACAGATTAACTGTTGCATTGGCCGCAAGCTGGTCCAGCACAAAACCATAGTCCTCTTGACTATTGAAACTGACCTCGACGGGATAGTTGTCGACGATCTGCATAGCAGCGTTTTCTGCGCCAACCTGAAATGCACCAACCTCGGTGGTGCCGTTCTTCAAAAAACGAATGGAGAGCCCCTGCTTTTCCACGATGTCCTGGCTATCCTCATATCCAGCCGGAGCAAAGCGGATACGATTACACTGAAGCTCCAGCGTCATGTTTCCGGTCTGAATAAAGGCATTGGGGTTGGGCCCGGAACTGAACGACCACTCCGCCGATGCCGTGGTTGCTATTACTATCATTAGCGCTCCAATGGAAATCGTCTTGAAACTCATTTTCTCTCTCCATTTTGTTGCGTTTCGCACTTTCATTCAGCAGAGAATCCGGCCCGCCGCCCCGGCCACCAGATCAGGAAACAGGTGCGCCGTATTCGTTTGCGCCTTCTTCCGAAGGTCGTGTCAGCCACCAGATCATCAAGATGGACAGAACCAATTGAAGAATTGAGACAACAACAATACCGGTTACGCCCAGGACTGCGGCGGGTCCTCGTAATGCATCGGGGTTTTCGGTCCCTTGCTCCAACACCGAGAAGAACGCCACCCCACCCAACATAACAAAAAGCGTTGTAATGCTGAGCGCCATCGGCAGCAGCAAATACCAGCCAGGTCGTCCTGTATCATGCAGCCTCCGCCAACCGGCGGCCAGCATAGGTATGATAACTGCAAGTTGGAAAACAAAGGACAGAACCCGAGATCCTTGCCCCGTTTCGGGGTTGGTCCCGAATATGACCGTATCCAGCACAGCTAAAGCAGCACTCACGAGAACCACAAACAAGAAGAACCACCAGTATTCTGAGCGTATAGCCCGACCGGAGAACTGGAAGTATTTCGAGAAACACGTTTTAACGGCTTCAACAAACCCCATTTTCAATCCTTTCTTAGTTTCTGTGCGAACTCAGAACGCGTCGCCGACCCAAAAGAACACATTCTCCCTTATGAGTGCTCCCACCTACCTTTTTGTTTAAAAGCAGAAGCCTATCGTACGAGAGCGTAAAGAAGTTTACAAAAAAAATATTGATTTATGAAGAATAAGATTCAAACATTCGAATTCGACACAACTTTATTTTACCTCCGTTGTGGTCGCTGCTGCTCGCTGTGCCGAGCCCTTCCGACTGCTGGAGTGAGTGCTGGCGGTCGGAAGGCCTTCTCCATTGATCGAGCGTTGGGAGGACGCGATGCTTGGACTTAACGAACTAGCCCTCCCTCCAGAGTTCGCTTTAGCTTTTTCCAGTGGCGCCATTCGGGCATCACGCGTTGTTGGCGGTCTCGGCAGTCAACGAATAATCGTTCCGTCGAAAAAGCCCTCCGCGGCAGGTTTTGGGCAAGATAGTCACAGGGTCGAGGTATGTTCCATTGGCTGTCCAGATACGAGAGCTTCAAACAAGCACATCCAATTTGATTAATTTCAACGAACCCAGAGGGAGAAGAAAATGACCAACAAGATGGTGAAGATTGCGGGCGCAACTTGTTTCGCACTGCTTGCGGCCTGCGACGATACGAGTACATCAAGCGCGTCAGCCGAGCTCACGCCAGCCCAACAGGCGTGTTTGCGAGATGTAGCCAACACGACGAACAATTCGCAAGTCGTGGTGCTCTCATCCGCCTTTAGCGAGGCGGGAACACAGGTTACTGTAGGCGTTGGTGAGGATCGTGCTCCTTGGAATTGCATTGCTTACAGTGATGGCGCGACAGCTGGTATCGAGTTCCTGGGCGACGAAGGCGCATTGTGACCAGTCTGCTGCGTAGCCGAAAACGGCTGCGCAGCACTGGCTTGATCTGCTGAGGCTCGACTTGGTTTGTAGAACCACCATCATTGTATTCGCGATCCTTTCCCTGTTGGCGTTGATTGCATTCTTGACGGGCACATTTGGCTAGTTGGGACAGGAAAGAGACCCTTTGTCCGGGGTGTTCCTTCTGCCGTTGGGACTGCCTTGGATACTTCTGGCGGATTTGGTCTCGGAGTCAGCCAAACCGTTGTTCGCGGCGATTGCACCAGTACTCAATCTGCTAGCGCTGGTCTTGATTTGCAGATGGGCCCGCAGTTTGCGCCAATAGTGAAGCCTGAAATCTTTTTCACCAAAAGTTTGGAAAACATGGGAAAAGTGATCTTGGGTATTGTGATCGGGCTCGTCCTCGGCGTGGTTGGGGCGATGACCCTGGGTGGCGGGGCCGCGGTGGGTGTCGGCGTTGCGACAGGCTTTTCCGCCGGTGTCTGCACCACATTGAAAGGAGCACAAGCAGAGAACCTGATCATCCCCGAGCAAGCGGATCAGATTCTCAATCGCGTAAATTCCGAGATGGCATCACTGCAAGGAATTGGAACGATAGACGAGGTCGTAGGCAGCGCACAGGCATGCGATGAGTTTCTATCAAAGTTGAGGGATGCGAAATAAGGTTCCTGCCCACGAGGAACAGAACATCAAGGATGGACCAAAAGAGGACCTGCTTATGAAACGTAGTCTAATGAACCTTGTCACTCCTGTACTTGCGATCAGCGGAACAGCCGCGCTGGCCATGTCAGACGCCGACGACGCTTGCATCGACCATTTGCGGCAGGTTGGTGGACCAGACGGTCAATCCGGTACGATAGAAAGCTCAGAGTTCTCGGAAGCAGGTACGCTCGTCATGCTACGCGACGCAGGCGGAACGCTTTGGCGCTGCATCGCGTACAAGGATGGAAGCATTGGCGAGATGTCGGTTGTCGAGGCGATGGATGATGGCGGTGGCGCCATGGCAGGTGCCCCCGGCTCTACCGGTAACCAACGTGTCAAATTCGATGCCGGCTCCACTGGCGCCGAACTTGTTGGCCAACTCGCGCCCGGAGCGTCGCAGCAATACCTTCTCGGTGCAAAGAACGAACAGTTCCTTTACGTCCGCGTTGCTCCGCGAAATGGCTCCTTGGACTACGTCATTCGTAACCCCGATGATTCTGAACTGTTGGGATTGATGTCGGCGGACAATGAGTATCGAGGACAGCTTTGGCAATCCGGTGATCATGTTGTGGAGGTTATCAATCGCAGCAACTCTTCCGTCGACTACAACGTAATTTTCGGAATTGAATAGGTTATCGACCAGAAATCCTGGATCTCTAGTCCAATACTGCAAGGAGCGAAAAGATGAAATCCAAGGTCCTATTGGTGATAGGCACGGCGTGTATTGCTGCGCTCGCAGCATGCGATGAGAGTGGCGGATCGGTGTATGCAAGTGCACCAACTGTGGGCAGCTCTAGCGATCTTTCGTCATTTGAAGGGGCAAGAGCGGGACAGGCTGAAATGGGCATCCAGAGTCTCGGATTTGAACTCATCCGAAGCGAAGGGCTGACCTCGTACTGGTTTAACACGGATACTGGTGCATGTGCTCGGATCACAACATCTGAGGGAAGGTACTCAGATGTAGCTATGCTGCCATCAGGTGACTGCTGACACATTTTCATCGATCTAACATCCGCAATAGGGAGCACTAGTACGCATTTTGATCTGGCACATGCGGCGGTCATCGTTGTCGCTCTGATTGTTACAAACCTGGCATTGAAGTCGTCCGGCGTGATCAACGAAGAAAGCAAACACCAATGGAACTGGAAAGTTTTTCTGGCCTACTTCGTGGTCGTCTTTATCATCAACCTGGTGTGGCCAATTTAACGCTGCATGGCGGAAGGCTTATCACCCACTTGAAATGGATCTCGAGAATGAGCCGCTCCAATAGATTACAAAGTGGGAAGAGTTTGAGCATAACAGGCTCAAAAATAGAAAGGAGCTGGCATGCGGTTTTTGACGTCACTGATATTCATTGGTGTTCTTGCAACTACTGCAAATTCTGACGTAACCAGTCGAAACGGTGGCCCAAGCAACAGTCAAATGCTTTCAAAGGGTGGCGACGGAGGTGTTGATGGCGTCGCTTTCTTTCGCCCGGTCTTGAGCGGAGTTTTGTATCGCTCTGGCTTCAAAGGCGGTGACAAGGATCGAACGGGTCTGAGTAACGTTCAGCGCGAAACCCTGTGCGATGAGGGGTTTTCAACCGGGTTTTATGCGGACTTCGGCAAAAACACTCAATACGGTCGCACCAGTTGCGGAAACGGATCTTTCGACTATCAAAGCGCCAGATCCTCCCGACCCGATGCTGTCATGGCGTCCATACACGAGGTGATTGAAAACCCTGGTAAGGGCCCTGTCCTGATACACTGCATGTGGGGCGTTCATTCCTCGGGCGCATTGTCGGCAATGGCGCTCGTTCAGTTTTGCGGTTGGACGGAAGAAAGGGCCAAGGAATATTGGAATGACGCCCGAAACGGGGCGCCTTGTTCAGGCGGATGCGACAAGTGGATTGACACAAAATTCTCCAACTTCAGTGTCGACCCAAAGTTAAAAATCTCCACCGAACAAAAGGCAGCGATTTGCCCTAAATGATACCGGGAGGACTATCCAAATGAAGTTCAATCTTCTGGGGCCACTTGCTTTCATCGCACCCACTGTCTTGTGGGCGAACGACGAAGTTCTCGGTGAAGCCACAACATTTGATAGTCCCAACGGCGTTTCTGAACGTTGTATTCGGATCGAAAAAGTTCCAACGGGCGAGTACAAGAACAGCGATCTTGAGGAAGAAAAAGCCTATTGCGAGATCGATTTCTATGCCTCTGAAATTGCTATTTGCCCAAAAACCTGGAGCACCAGCCCAGGAATGGCCGTCTACGATATTTCGGAAGGACCCTACATGGGGAACCGTTCTGAATTCGAGAGAAACGCTTGCAAAGAGGGCAAGTTGGCAAAAGATCTGGCCAAAGACAGGGTGGCTAAATTCAAGTCCACCATGAACCAAAAGGGCACCAGTGGAACGTTTTCCACTTCTTCGCTGCTTTACTATCATTTCTCCAGGTATTTCGACACGACTGTCAAAGTTCCAGTCGCGGTTTGGCGCAGCATGGACGCCCAGGCGCATTTTTCCGAGGTCGCAGAGCCTGGTCTTGCGATTTCTGGTGGCTCTCATGGCGGGCGCATGAACCACGAAGGCTGGCGTGTCTTCGCAGCTGCGGATGCCGACCCGAACTCATACCAACCGACCGATGATCTATTCACATCGGATCGAACGCAAATATATGGTGTACTGCTTGATAGCCCTGGGCATCGATACGGCTCGGAAATCAACGGCACCCGTAAATCTGGTTGGGGGAAAGGCCAAAACCGTGATTTTCAGGAAACCCCCGCTTTCTTGGCTTTGCGTTCTTCAAAACCATTGTCTGAGGCCATTGCAGAGGGCGTCGGAGAAGGCCGAAAAGACCGGATGATCAACAAGGATCTCGGTCCCGATGTCAGCGACCAACAGATGGCATTTTGGATGCAAGAACTTACCGAGATTGTTCTCCTCGATTTCATCTTTAGCCAGCAGGACCGCGTAGGAAACATAGACTTCACACCCTATTGGTATTGGGTCGAAGACGGAAAGCTGAAGCATAAGAAAGCCAAGCACCATCAGCCGAATGATGGAGATATTCCCGCCGAGGCATTATTAATCCGTCGCAGCAATCTAAACGACAACGATGCTGGTGGGCGGGTCGAGTATGCTAACTTCGCGAAATCTACTCATATGCTAGAGAAAATGCGGCACTTCTCTCCAAGCACTTACCGGCGCTTGGTTGCATTGAATAGCGACCTTCAAACCCAAGGCCCGGTTTATGACTGGCTGTCGCTAAGCCTTGGGCTTTCAGACAGTCAGATTGCACAAGCCGTCAAAAATACCGCGCTGGCAACGTCCATCCTCCAGAACAATTGTTCTAATGGTGATTTGATGTTCGACTTGGATCCTGTCGCATTCTTTTTGAGAAACGACACCGAGGTAGAGACAGTGGATTGTAATGACACGTAGGCTTTCTACGCTTTTTGCGGCGTTCATTTGGACCGCTCTGATCGCCTGCAAAGCGGCGGCATTGGATGTTATCGTCATATCGGATCTGAACGGCAGCTATGGTTCGGTGAAATACGATGCCCGCGTCGACAAAGCGATTGAGCGGGTAGTCGAGATTGATCCCGATTTGGTGATTTCGACGGGCGATATGGTCGCGGGACAGCGCATTCCCAACTTGTCAGACAAACAGGTCAGAGAGATGTGGAAGGCGTTTCACGAGGCCGTATCAGATCCTTTAGCGGCTGCCGGAATTCCATTTGCGGTCACGCCTGGAAACCATGATGCCTCCGCCTACAGTGGGTTCGAGCGTGAAAGAAAAGTATACGCAGAGGAATGGATACCAAGAAAACCAGACGTCGATTTCCTGGTTTCGGATGACTACCCGTTCTTCTACGCGTTTGAGATGCAGGGCGTAACGTTTGCATCTCTGGATGCAACGACCTTAGGGCCGCTATCCGGTGATCAACAGGACCGACTTGGGGAATTGGGTGCAAATGGAAATCCGGTTGTCACTTTCAGTCACCTCCCACTCTGGCCCTTCGCGATCCAGCGCGAACGCGAAATCATCGGTGACCCAACACTTGAAAAAATTTACCTAGAAAGCGGTGTCGTTCTGCATCTGTCAGGCCACCATCATGCCTTCTACCCAGGCTGGAAAGACGGTGTGGCTTATGTTTCCCAAGCTTGTTTGGGAGGTGGCCCGCGACGGCTTATTGGTGACAATGCCAAATCACCTCACAGCTTCACTCATGTTACGTTCCAACCAAACGGAGAGTTTGGAATAGCAGTATATCGAGGGCCTGATTTCGAAAGGTCAGTAAACTTCAAGTCGCTCCCGAAAGAGATCAGATCCCCGAATGCGGTGTTGAAACGCTTAGACCTTGTGAAATGATTAGAGGTTGAGTTTCAGCTCAACTTTTTCAGGGACCAGATCGTTTATCATCTCTTCGATCCGAGCTTCCGACAATCCACCCGAGGTAATGAAAAGCAAAGAAACGCGAGATTTTCCGGGTACGTGGTGTTTTCTGACCAACTTCCAGCCAGCGTCTGCGGCCATAGCTTCAATGTCCCCGCTGACTTTCAATGAGTGCTCTTCGTCTGAAGCCTTGAGCGAAATTTCCACGCCCTTGTTTCGCCCACCGAGCCAAATGAAACACCAACACACAATCGCCACCAGTGTGGCCATCAGCGGTAAGCCCAAACCGACCGCGAGCCCAAGCACGGTCACTATAATCATTTCAACCGTGTCGACCGGGTCATCCATATTTGATCGGAACCTTAACAGAGCTCCTATTCCAAAAATCACGAACCCAATCATCGATCCGTGCTGTACGACCAGAAACCCAACCACCATGCCGACAAGCGCGTATAGGAAGAACAGTCGCGGCATAACGATATCGCTGACACTTCTGCGGGCTCTCCGCCTCACAGGATGATAGACGATCAAACCAGCCAGAATGATCGTGACGATCACATCGAGAATGAAGAAATACAGTTCCTGTTTGCCACGAAACTGCGTCCACCGGCGTTCGATAACGATTTCCGACCCCGAAGCCCCGGCCAGCATCGTCGCAGGGTCGACTTGTGACACCGCAGCACCTGGCAACAGCAGCATCAACAACACGGTCACAAATGTGAGGGTCGTATTCAACTTGTCTTCCTTCCTGCTCACGCCAAAGGCTTACGCTTAACCAAAGGCACATCGTGCACTATTCAATTCAATCGCAACAGGCGGGATCAGGTAAAGAGATTACAGTGCATTCTTCGGACATCGTATCCGGACTGTGATACGAACGCTGATACAGGGATGTGGTCCAAGCGCGAGAGAATCCAATGACAGAAAACAGATTGTTTTTGTCAAATGCTGAAATTTCACGGTGTTTCTGCAAACTTAGACGACTTGCTTTTGCAGCCAGCTTGGTTGCGGCAGCCTTCTTGCCTTGGACCGATTTTGCCTGCGCCGAAAGTGCTGGTTTGGTTCTGGTCGATAAATTCAAGGTGGCAGACAAATCAGAGGGATTTTCGGAACCTTCCGGTTTAACAATGTCTAACGCTGAAGGTTTCTTGTGGTCTGTAAGTGATGCCGAACCTAAACTGCACCTACTCGGAGTCGACGGGGTATTAGGAAACTCTTTCAAGTTGCCAGCATTGGTAGGATCAGATTTGGAGGGCGTCGCATCACGAAAAGATGGGACTGTTTTAGTACTTCAGGAAACTGATCGATCAATTCTAGTCGTTCACCCGACTGACCCCATTCAACTAACTACAATCCCTCTCACATCTCTCAAAGGCTACTCGGACGCCGCTGAATTGCTCGTCGGTAACCCTTTGAACAAGGGACCTGAGGGCATCGCCGTCGACCCGGAATCCGGGCGGGTATTCATTGGCATTGAGGGACAACCAAGGTTGTTAATGGTCGTATCACCGGAGCTAGATGAAATTGTTGAGATCATTCCTTTAGACCGCGATGCAGGTTTCATCTCCGAGCGTGTAGATGATGATGAACTGGATTTGAGCGGCCTGGCATGGTCCCCATCTTCACGTTCTCTTTGGATTGTAAGTGACAAAGGCCGTCAAATCTTCGTCTACAATCCAGAGTCCAAGTCCATAAAGTCTATCAGTTTGACGTTCACAGAAGATGGCAAACAAAAGGAAGTTAAACATCCCGAAGGAATCGCTCTCGATGAGACCAAAGGGCTTCTCTACATCCTGACAGACGACGCCAAGAAATCACGGCTTTATGTTTTTAATATCCCCAAATTTTGATCGCTAGAGAATGAAGCCCACATCGCCACGATAGCTTCCGCAAGTTGTTGCAGCTAGCTTACCACTCCTCTTCGTTGGTCCACCCTAATCAGAACCGAACACTTAAGTTTGCACCGAGGCCATGCTCTTGGCCGTTGGAGCGAACTGAATAGCCATATCCTGCCGTTAGTCTGGCCAGATCAGAGATCTGATAGCCCAGTCCAAGCCCGAGAACGAAGCCATTTGCTCCTCGATTTTGTCCGACTTGTGTAAATGTTCCGAACAATGGACTTGTAACTGTGATTCCGTGCTCACTATCCTTGTTGGCAAAGAAGTCATATTCATACCGGGCGAAGGCGATTGGGGTCAGCAAACCACTCTCTGTCAAGAAGTCCCGTTGGTAGTCAACTCCAATGGAGGCGACCAGAGACTCTGCGTTCGCTTTTTCAATCGAGTAGTTGAAATCACCACCGCCGGTCTCTGTGCCTGAACCTTGTTGAATACGCCCGTAGTTCACTCCAAAAACCGTAGAAACCCTTGCACCGCTGTCCAGGTTAAACAGCTTCCGTGCCTGGATACCGGCATGGATGCCCTCTTGGTCCAAATCAGACTTTGCCTCGCCTCCCGTAAAGCCATCAACAGAAGGGTTATTCCGCTTGGCGTCGGTTTCACCGAACATGTAACCGATCAGTCCGGAGAACTCCCAAGTTCCGGTTGTTGTACGCCCATAGACGCCCACATGATAGCTGTCGGTCGAAAAATCCTGATCGACTTGATCGTGTTCATCCATGGAGGATGTCCCAAAACCTGCGTAGACGCCGACCACACCTCTATCGGTGCTTGCGACATCCGCTCCGACCAAAATGGTGCCCAGCGAATAGTCGAATGTCCCGAGGCCGTTACTTCCAACAACGTCTCCGCTCACATAGGCCGTGTCGATCCACCAGCGCCGATCAGAGCAGTCTATTGCGCCGCTCGGGCTCTGGGCCAAGTCGATGTCGCCTGCTGCAACGGGTTGATCCTCATTGCTGAAGCCAACTGCTTGATACTTGCGGCAGTCAGCGTGGCTCAGCACTGTGTTGGTTATCAGGTCAAGTTGCTCCAGCCCCACGGTCAAATTAGAGGAATAGGGTTCTGCGTGCACACGATTAAACCCAGCCAAACCTGAATTGGTAAGCGTGTTGACGGTATTACCCAAGGTTGAGCCATTGGTCAGATTAGTTCCAGGTGACGTGTTTGTGGTGTTAGCCACCGCACCAGCAAGGTTGCTTGCATTGGGAGATCCAACAACTGATGGATGTTGCGGTAAACTCGAGACGGGGAGAGTCGAAAACGTTATGTCGATTCTACCGTCTGCGGTTGGCGTGTTTGAGATACTCAGACTGGATAGGGCGGGCAAAGATCCTCCGGCAACAAGAGTTGGGGAGTTTCCATCGAAACTCGAGGCTTGAAAAACCGTGTAGTCGTTGCCAGCTGCATAGTCCTGCGCAGTCAGGCCGGGACGAGCGGCTTCGACTTGTATGGTGGCGCGGTTAATCCCTGTCACGGGCCCGCTGGATGACACCAAGTCGGCTTTCTGACCGGCCGTCGGATCGACTTCGCTCAAAAGTCTTGACCCAGTTTCAAAAGCGATTCCGCCACTATTGTTGAGCGTACCAATTGAAAAGCCCGGCGAAAGCACCCCTCCGTTCTTAACTGTGAAGTTGAATGCGTTCACGCTTCCCGTTCCGGCCAACGTGCCAAAATTCTCAAAGTTTACGGTGTTCAAACTGCTTGTGGTATCGAGGCGAACAGTCGTGCCTGCGGCTATCGCCATATCGCTGGTTGAGGAAATCGAACTATTCGTCAGTGTGAAATCAGAAGCCTCAGCAACCCGAGTCTGAAAATAGTAGGCTCCGAAAACTACTTCGGTGGCTCCCATAACGGTCAGGTTGTCATAGGTTAGCGGGCGGTCGGACTGGAAGTAGACTTCAGTGGGGTCGATATTCGCGCCGTTGAAGGGAGCGAACGTCATTGATCTGCCGGAACCAATCGAAGTTCCAATGAGGTTCACTCTGAGCTTCCCGTTGATGTTTGTTGCCAACGCTTCCCGGGAGACAAAGTCTCCGCTACCCGCCGCGACATCGACATTCAAAAGTGTTAAAACTGAAGCATTGCTTGGAACGGTATTTTGGCCCGGAACATACAACTCAATTTCACCTGAGGAAGTAATTGAGGAGTTTCCAATTGTAAGTCCTGTAATGGGTCCGTTTGGGATCGGGAGACACGTGCGTTCCGTCGTTGAGATTGTTTGATTAACGCGAGTGCTTTCAGATCCAGAAGAGTACTCAATTCGAGGAGAACCCAATTCCACGCAGGCTTGTGAGCTTTGGGCTTGTACTTTGGTTGGCGACATCAAATAAGCCAAGATTAAGAATGCGATATTCGCCAGAGTGATGCGCTGAGCAATTCGACTTAGTGGGAACGGCCTATTGTTTGTCACCAACTTTTTCCTCTCGCGGTACAAGCGACGCTACCTCAACTTAGGACTTGAAAAACAGAGTTTATCTTTATGGATTTTTTGTTGTGGCATATGAGCAAGCTCACAACACGGGAAGGTCTGCGCAATGCAGACCTGCTCGTGCATTTACTGCGAGGCAAGACAAGCCGGGTTTTACATTCCGACCATATCCACCTTTGCATAGAAGCAATCGCAAAAGGTCAAGCCTTGAAACGATTTTCCCGAGCTTGATGGGCGCTGAACAGCGCCATTGAGTATAGGCATGGATCATTGGATTTCGGAGTCGATAGCTAAGATCAATGCAGATGCTCACCGCTCCGCCGATACGCACCTTTTCAAGCTAGGGTCAGGATGCATTGATTTCCCGAGCGCTGCGTGTTTCACGGCTCTGAAAACAGAGCGGTGACATGAGCAATCCTTTCTGGCTGACCGACGCACAGATGGCGCGTCTG